>CAYUER010000053.1:0-1600 GCA_964443785.1 uncultured Gammaproteobacteria bacterium | reverse complement strand
AAAAGAAGCGGGTGCAATGACCCACTTCTCTCCGCCCCCGGGCCCTGCATTTATGCAGTGGCTAGGTGGGCGGATTTTTTTACTTTGATAAATAATAAGCTATAATATACCTATAAATAATTAAAAAAATAATATGGGCTTTAGTTTTGAAAATCCACTAGGAGCAGTCCGAGAAAAAGTGAATAAAATCATGAATGAATCTCGCCTTCCAAATGAAAACTACCAAAGCACAGTGGGTGTCTATGGTGGACGCATGAAGTATGATGAGCAAGGTAAAATGATCTATGACATGAAGGGCTTGGTCTCCCGTATAGATCAAGCTGGCGATATATTTTTACGCAACTACGATGAACATGTCATGAAAGAGCCGTGGAAACTATTGCGTCGTCATCCCGAATTATTTTTCAAGATGCTACTTCCCGGACCAAAGCGCTATCGTGGCAGACCACATGAAATCATGGAAAATGTCGAGGCTCTAGGCTTAGCCGAATACTACGGAGAACATGAAAATGGTATTGAAATAAAAAAACCAGAGCTCTATACCCAAGGTATTGCCTTACAAGATATTTATCGCGCTGACTTGATTGATGATGAAAGATTGAAAAGTATTGATCGCTCTGAAGCACTGCGTCGCTCTGGCGCCTACCTCGCTGATGTCCACCAAAAAGCTGGAGTTGGTGAAGTGTTGGTCTCTGATATTATTTTCTTACCCGAAGGCGAAGACCACCTAAAAACTCCCGTGCTCAATCTGCCCGACATTGTCTACAACAAAGAAAAAGAGGTGCCTCTCAAAGAAAAAAGAGCCACCGATCTACTAGATTTCTTGGCTAGCATCGGCATGGAAGAAGCTCGCCTATCTGAGGGTGATGAAGCAAAAATAATCAGCGCTATGGAGACCCTACTGACTGGCTACAATGATTATGACACCCTGATGCTCACTGTATCTTTTGTCAAACGCGGCCGCCTAGTACTAGCTGGTGATAAAAAAAATGAAAATCTAGATTACCCTGAAGACTCATTTACGCAAAAAAATTCTCCTCTCTTTAGTCAACACAATGTCGCTCGCATGGGCAACAAAAATCAAGACTGGGATGTGCTGATAAAAAAATCTGTTCTCCAGGCCCTCGAAAATAAAATCAAACAACTAAAAAATAATCCCACTTAAGGGATTATTTTTTTAACTAGTGAGATATATTTACTATGGCTGCCAATCAGTAGCTTGCATCAAGCCAAATTTGTTGCCCTCGGTATCAAGGCCAGCCGCAAACCAACCTACTCCTTTGAGCTCTTGCTTATCGCGAGTGATTTGGCCACCGCTTGCTTTGACATCAGCCATGGCTTGGTCGATATCAGCTACCATGATAGTGCAGTCAAAAGTATGGATTTGATTTTCGGGACTTCTCTGATATAGACCGCCAGAAATACCTGGCTCTGATTTGTCACCAGTATCCAAACCCCAATAGTCCATATTGGCCCCCTGCTCTTTGGTCATGATCTGACTGACTTTCCAGCCAAAAGCTTTTTCATAAAACTCTTTGGCCCGATTGATATCGTCAGCCTGCACCTCAAAATGTATAACTCTATTTGGCATATATTTTAT
>CAYUER010000052.1:0-1667 GCA_964443785.1 uncultured Gammaproteobacteria bacterium | reverse complement strand
CAGTAGATGTCAGCCTGGTCATCACTGGGCACTGTAGAAGGGGCACTTTTGTCCCAGAACTCTGCCGGAGGTGTCGGCCTATGTTTGCCCGTAGTCTCGGGGGTCAGCAGACCTCCTGACTCGCATTGTGGTTCATGCACGGACCCTCGGGAGACGAGTAGTTCCTATCGGAGTACCGCTCCAACCACCAGTTAGGTGTCCGTAGCCGGGCGGTTAGCTTCAAGCGCCGCCCGGTATTTTATTTGCTTTTTGCCCATATTTATCTTATAATTAAAACACTTTAAAATACTATATAAATATATGCCTGATAACAAAATTAAAATTCTTTTGATAGAGGATGAGGAAATGTTGGCCAATATGTATGAGGTCAAGTTCAAAAATGAAGGCTACGACCTGATCAAGGCTATGGATGGCTCTCAGGGTCTAGAAATGGCCAAAGCCAATAATCCAGATTTTATCTTGCTAGATATTATCATGCCCAAGATGGATGGCTTTTCTGTACTCAAGGCTCTCAAAGAAGATGCCAGCACCAAAAATGCTCCAGTCATGCTTTTGACCAATCTTGGTCAAGATGAAGATGTGCAGCGTGGTAAACAGCTGGGTGCTGTTGGCTATCTCGTCAAAGCTAACATCACTCCTTCAGAGGTAGTAGCGGCTGTCAAAAAAGAATTGGAAAAACTTGGTAAATAAAAAATAATAGATTATAATAATTCACCCGATATTTTATAAAGGGTGAATTTGTAATAAGAAAAAGATTTTTTAATTAAATTTATGGAACAACACATTGAAAGAAGTTTAGTTTTATTAAAGCCCGACGCTGTCCATCGCGGTTTAGTTGGTGAAATTTTACATCGTTTTGAGCGTACAGGTTTAAAAATCATTGGCTTGAAAATGGTCTGGTCAGACAAAGATACAGCCATGAAGCATTATACTGAAGATTTAGCCAAGCGAAGAGGGGACAAAGTGCGCGAGCTGATGGTCAGCATGATCACTTCTGGTCCAATTGTGGCTATTGCCATCGAGGGTATTGAGGCTGTCGAAGTGATTCGCAAGATGGTCGGTGATACTGAGCCAAAAAAAGCTGCACCTGGTACCATTCGTGGTGATTATGCTCATGTTTCTTATGGCTATGCTGATAAGAACGAAATTGCTGTTTTCAATTTGATCCATGCTTCTTCTAGCGCCGAAGAAGGTGTCCAAGAGATCAATGTCTGGTTCAATGATTTTGAACTGCAAGATTATCGTCCAGATTATATCAGACATACTATTGCTCGTAAGGAGTAATATGAAAAATAAAAAAGTTATTTTAATAGTGGTCATTATTTTGCTTGTTTTGTTTGTCGGTGGAATATTATGGTTTATATTTCCCAAGGATCAGGAGTCTAATAAAAACACAGTTGCAATAAATGAAATTGTTGATAATTTACCGATATATACTAATGAAAAGTTAGGCATTCAGTTTGAATATCCTAAAACTTTGGGGGATGTCACTGAAAGTATTTATGATTATACTCAAGATGATAATAAGCTGCCTTTTACTGGTAAAGCAATAGATCTAGCAGTTAAATTTTCTGAAAATTCAACCATTTATATCATAGGAGTTTCTCCTGATTTTAGTCATATATATAAAGAAGGCTATAAAGGTGATCTCGATCTCAAATCAAAGT
>CAYUER010000051.1:0-1676 GCA_964443785.1 uncultured Gammaproteobacteria bacterium | reverse complement strand
GATAAAAATTCAAGATATTTTGTAGTAGTCCATTGAAGCGACGATAAACCACTTGCAAATCTTTTTCGGTAAAGGCTAAGTTCTCAGCTAGCATCACTGGAGAAGACAATAGGTACAAACGCAAAGCATCGGCCCCATATTTTTCCATGACTAGATTCGGGTCTGGATAGTTTTGCAAGCTCTTACTCATCTTCTTGCCATCTTCGGCTACTACTATACCGTTGACAATGACATTTTTGAAAGCGGCTTGCTTTTTGACCGCTCCAGAGATGACATGCAGATAATAAAACCAAGCTCTAGTCTGATCAGCGCCTTCGGCAATAAACTGAGCGGGAAATTTTTGATCAAATGAATCTTTATTTTCATAGGGATAGTGTGCTTGGGCATAAGGCATCGAGCCAGAGTCAAACCAAGTATCCAAGACATCGGCAATTCTAGTCATAGTACCACCACAGGAGCAAGCAAAAGTGACTTTATCTACGACATGCTTATGTAAATCATTTACTTCTTGACCGCTAGCTTCTTGCAATTCGGCGATAGAGCCAAAAACTTTTCTATCCTTACATTTATCACACTGCCACATAGGGATGACTGAAGCCCAAAATCTCTGGCGAGAAATAGACCAATCACGAGCCCCTTCCAGCCAATTACCAAAACGACCATCTTTGATATGCTCTGGTATCCAGTTAATCTCTTTGGCGTATTGCAATAAATTATCTTTGATCTTGGTGATTGAGACAAACCAAGAAGAAGTAGCATAATTGATCAGCGGTGTATGACAACGCCAACAATGTGGATAGCTGTGTTCGTATTGTTCTTTGGCAAAAATTAATTCTTTTTTAGCTAAATATTTGATAATCGCTACATCAGTAGACTGCACATCCTCAATTGGTTTGACATGCAAGCCAGCAAAATCTACTGCTTCTTGATTGATGGTGCCGTCCATAGCCACATGTTGTATGAAGGGTAAATTTTTCTCTTTACCAAGATTCATATCATCTTCACCAAAAGCTGGAGCAATATGCACTATGCCTGTGCCATCGGCGGTGGTCACAAAATCAGCTGTATAAACTTGCCAACCATTTTCCCGATTAGCTAACTTCTCATCATTTGAATAATAGTCAAACAATGGTCTATATTTTTTAGCAACTAAATCTTGGCCTTTTATTTCTGCGACTATTTCTGGATTACTAAATTTATCTTTGAGAGTTTCAAATCTTTCTTTGGCTAAAATATATTTTTTACCATCACTATTTACTTTCACATAATCAATATCAGCACCGACTGCCAAAGCCACATTGCCAATCAAAGTCCAAGGTGTAGTAGTCCAAGCCAAGATATAAGTACCAGGTTCATCTACTAACTCAAATTTAGCCGTCAATGACAAATCTTTTATATCTTTGTAGCCTTCGGTCACTTCTGATTGTGATAAAGTAGTTTCACAGCGCGGACAAATATGCATGGACTTGTAGCCTTCGTAAACCAAGCCCTGATCATACAAAGATTTGAAAACCCACCAGACGCTTTCCATATAGTCTGGATCCATAGTACGATAGGGTTTTTCCATATCTACAAAGCGACCCAAACTCTTGATGGTCTTTTCCCATTCCTCGACATAGGTCAATACTTTGGAGCGACAAGTCTCGTTGAATTTATCGACACCTAATTTATATATT
>CAYUER010000050.1:0-1735 GCA_964443785.1 uncultured Gammaproteobacteria bacterium | reverse complement strand
CAATATTTGAAAGCCAACAACGCCGAAATTGATAAATATTTTTACTTCTCACTATAATAAAAAAAACCACCCAGCCCTTCGCGAAGGGCTGGGTGGTTTTTTGTTTGCCCTTGTCATTATCGCTAGTATTTGCCATACTATGAGCATATTATTATATATATGCAGCTTGCTAAAATACAATTTCATAAATTAGATAAAGAGTTTTTTTTCTTACCAGAGTTTACAGGTGAAAATATTTCACCCAAAGTAGGCGATCAGGTCATTGTAGAGACGGTCATGGGTCGTGATTTGGGGGAGGTATTGAGTATTGATGAATACAGTGAAATAGAGCTAGAAAAAATCAAGGCTGGCCAGCTCAAGAGTACTGGCGAGCTCAAAGCTCTGAGTCATTTAGCTAGCGCTAGTGATCTAGAAAAGATCGCTGGCTACCAAGCTAGCTATGGCCAATATATCAAAGACGCTCGGGAACTTTGTCAAAAGCACAAGCTCAAAGAAATGAAGCTAGTAGATGTTTCTTTATCTTTGGATAATACTCGATTGACGATTTATTTTATCTCCAATACCAGGGTGGATTTTCGAGACTTGGTCAAAGACATGGCCGCTATTTTTCATAAAAAAATACGATTGCAACAGATTGGCGTCCGTGATGCTGCTAAAATCGGTGGTGACTGGGGACCTTGTGGTTTGCCATTGTGTTGCAAATCTTGGCTGGCTAGTATTGGCAAAGTCAATCCTGATTCTATAAAAAAACAAGAGTTGATGCACAGGGGACTTGATCGTTTGACAGGCGTCTGTGGTCGTTTGAAGTGCTGTCTGCGCTTTGAAGAAGATCAATATCGTTGGTCAGATGGTAAGATGCCAAAAGTAGGCGAGTTTATGAAAATTAAAACGGGATCAGCTAAAGTAATAGCTGTTTATCCAGATAAAAAAACAGTCGATTTAGAAGTTGATGGTGCAGTGGTAGAGTATCCATATACCGAGGGTAATAAGTGTAAAGCAGATTGTCAGACCGGCTGTCAATCGGGCTGTGGTTCAGATTGTAAATAATTATTTGATTTTGTCATTGGATGCGGGATGACGGCGACAGGATAATTTGCTATAATAAAAGCAAATTATTTTTTTATAATAAATATTATGGCAAAAAAAATTAAAGTAGCAATCAATGGTTTTGGTCGCATCGGTCGAGCTTCATTCAAAATAATGCTTGATAGCTCAAAATATGAGGTCGTAGCGATCAATGATTTGGCTCCAGCGGAGAGTTTGGCCTATCTATTGAAATACGACACTATGTATGGTAGGTACCATAAAAAAGTAGATGCCAAAGAAAATAATATTATCGTCAATGGTAAAAAATATTTGGTCACGGCTATACCTGAGCCAGAGAAATTGCCTTGGAAAAAGCTAGGTGTCGATGTCGTGCTAGAGTGTACTGGTCGTTTTGTCAAAAGTGAGCAGGCTGCTTTACACATCAAAGCTGGCGCCAAAAAAGTAATCATTTCTGCGCCAGCCAAAGGTGGTGATGTCATGACCTATCTCCTGGGCGTCAATGAGGATAAATATAAGCAGGACAAAGTCATTTCCAATGCTTCTTGCACTACCAACTGCATTGCCCCAGTGGCTCAAGTAATGGTTGATAATTTTGGAGTAGAAAAAGCCATGATGACTACTATTCACTCCTACACTGCTGATCAGCATCTAGTCGATAGTCCACACAAAGATCCGCGTCGTGGACGCA
>CAYUER010000049.1:0-1778 GCA_964443785.1 uncultured Gammaproteobacteria bacterium | reverse complement strand
AAATTAGCCACATAGATCTGGTTTCCAAAAGTTTACTAGTCAAAGATGCTAAAGGCCAAAAAGATCGCTTTACTTTATTGAGTGGCATTAGTATTAAATTGTTAAATTTATATTTGCCGAAATTATCAGGCGAGCAAAAATATTTATTTGGCGGCCAAAATGGTGAATCACACCTTAGCCAGCGTAGTGCCCAAAAAATATTTGAAAATGCTTTGCAAGAATCAGGCATAAAAAAAGACGCTACTTGCCATAGTTTGCGCCATAGTTTTGCTACGCACTTGCTGGAGAGCGGTGTAGATATTCGTTATATACAAAAATTATTGGGTCATCAAAATATCAAGACTACTGAAGTATATACGCACGTGGTAAGAAATTTTTTTAACAGTATAAAAAGCCCCCTTGACTAAAAAAGAGCCGCAAGGCTCTTTTAGGTTTCCTTTATTTTTTTATCAAAGCATAAAGTTTTTGAAAGGCGACTTTATTACTTTCATATTTTAGCAGACTTAATGATTCTTGAAGGTCACACCATTTCATTCCGGTATGCTCAGTAGATATCTTTACAATAGTTTCTGGTGCAATTTGTACACCAAAAACATATTCTTTTAATATACCATATCCTTCACTTTGAAATTCAAAATAATATACGTCACTATATATTTTGATATAATTGGTGATGCCAGTTTCTTCTTTTAGTTCTCTTTGAACTGCACCTAATAATGGTTCATTTTCATGTACTCCGCCAGTGATTGGCTGCCAGAAGCCACCGCGCTCCGGAGTTCTTTTTAATAACAAAAACAATATTTTATTATCAACAATTTTAAATACTATTACTTCAACTTGTGTTGTTCTTGTTTCTGTAGGCATATTTTAAGCATAGCCAAAATTAGCTAAAAAGTAAAATTAATTTTTAATCAAAAAAGAGCCTTATGGCCCTTTTTGCTTATTTGTTTATGATCGTACACTTACTATTTTGACAGGCTATTTTAGCACCCCCACAATCTAGTGGCACTTGGCAACTCATATCACAGGCTACAGCAGCACAGTCGGGGGCGTATTTTTGATTTACTGCGCTAGTTGGATGACAGCAAGTAGCTGGTACGCAGTCGGCGTCAGTTTGACAGCTGGTCAGATCATCTATGTTATTGAGTAAATTTATTTTTAGCTTAGCAAAAGTTTGGTAGTCAGTGTCTATTAAAGTGATTTTGTAACCAAAGGCCTGTAGTAAATTTAAACCACTTTTATTTTCGCCTTTGAAGCTATGTTGCCAATTGATACCTTGTCCAGACCAGAGACATTGGGCACCTTTTGGGCAGGGCGAGTTAATAAAATTATTTATACTGATTTGGTAATCGCTACTAGCTAGCTTAGCAGTTTGACCTAGTCCCAAAATAAAAGTTTCATCTAAAATTACATTGATTAAGTCAACTTTGGTAGGATTATTGTTAGTATTCTGGTTGGTATTTTCGTTGACTGTGGTACTAGTATTTTGATTATCATTAGCTTGGGGTGAGTTTTTCTTTGGGCTTGATAATGTGCAAGCAGATAAAACAAGGCTCAAAATAACGAGCGTAAACACATTTAATTTTTTCATATTTTTTTATTTAATTTTTTCAAATTTTCTTTGACTCGATATTTTACTATTTTTTTGATCAAAGCAAGTGGCAGTTTTTCATCAAGAGGAAACTGGACAGCGCCTTTGGAGCTTTGGTAATTTGCTAATTCCTTGGCAAAAGCTTTGATGCCACTGGGAGTAGGGTAGAAGCCAATATGATTTTTGT
>CAYUER010000048.1:0-1782 GCA_964443785.1 uncultured Gammaproteobacteria bacterium | reverse complement strand
AGTTGGGGCTTTATCGACAGTGAGTAGCACCATCTGCTCATCACATCCGTAGAAAAGGACTGTTTTCCCAATTGTCAAAGATCAGCAAAGGTTGCCTCTGCTTATCATATGAAAAAAGACTAGCTTCATGCTGATAGTGGATAAAATCCACACCAGCCGCTAGAGCACAAGCGTAGTCTTCGGCACTATCGCCAACATAGACCGTCTCTTCCCGCGAGCAACCCAAGCGCTCCATAGACCAGAGCAAGCCGTCTGGCTCTGGCTTTGGTCTGAGCTCTTGATGCAAAGAGACTGACAAAACACTATCAAAATTAAAATCAAGGAGAGCAAGCTCAGCTTGAGCCAAGGCTGGATAGGCTGCTGTCACTACACCGGCTAGTTTATTTTTGGCTTTGAGCCAATGTAAACTCCTCTCTACTCCTGGTATGACCACGGTCCTTGCTACTCTTGACTCCGGCAAATCAAGTTGATGGTACTCGCGCCAAAAATTACTTGGCTTGAGCTTCAAGATCTTCTTGATGAAATCATTGCGCGAAACGCCATTGCCAACCCAAAAGTCCTCAAGCATCTCACTCTCTGGAAAAACATGACCACCACAGCTTTTGATCACTTGCCGCAGCACAGCCAAGGTGTAGGACCAATCCGTCTTGACTAAAGTAAGATCCAAGTCAAAGAGAAACAAGTAACGCTCACGCAACTTGTTCAACAAAAAATCATGATAGATGATGGTCACAACTACACCTCCTTCTACTGGTGTCAAAGAACCAAGCGCTTCAAAACAAAAAGACGTCTTAATCGCATATTATTGCAGATTAGACGCCTTTTTGCAAGTCATCTTTCATAGTTTGCCCTTAATAATAAAGTGCAGCTTTGACGACTGAAGTTGCATCATCAGACAATAGCTAACTCCCCAAATAAAGTGGGTATCCGCAAACTAAAGCCACGGCTCTAGCTAATATAAGATTCCCAAGGAGTCAGGTTGTAGAGTTATATATATTGTCAAAATAGCAACCTATATTTACTATAGCATAATATAAAAACTGGGACAAATAAATAAAAAAACCGCCAACCATTTCCGTCATCCTGAATTTATTTCAGGATCTCAAATGGCAATTTGCTATTTGGAGATGCCGAAACAAGTTCGGCATGACAATACGAGGTTAACGGTTTTTATTTTAAAATATTATTCGTGTCTAGCAATCGTATGCTTGATATAATCTGGACGATAATCTTGCAGTTCAAAATCATTGAACCAGACATTGATCTCTTGGACACCTTCTTCGGCGCTAGAAGAAGCATGGATCAAATTGAAAACAGCAATTTCGTTCTTATCAGCATAGCCATAAGAAACATGAGCATAATCACCACGAATGGTACCAGGTGCAGCTTTTTTTGGCTCAGTATCACCGACCATCTTGCGAATCACTTCGACAGCCTCAATACCCTCGATGGCAATAGCCACAATTGGACCAGAAGTGATCATGCTGACCATCAGCTCGCGCACTTTGTCCCCTCTTCGCTTGGCTAAATCTTCAGTATAATGCTTCATGGCCGTATCTTTGTCTGACCAGACCATTTTCAAGCCAATAATTTTCAAACCTGTGCGCTCAAAACGATGCAAAATCTCACCAACCAAACCACGGTGTATGGCATCTGGCTTGAGTAAAACTAAACTTCTTTCAATGTGTTGTTCCATAAATTTACCCTGTTAAATAAATTTAATTAAAAAATAATTTTTATATGAGACTAATTTGTTAAAAAAATATAAATTACCAAATGATC
>CAYUER010000047.1:0-1799 GCA_964443785.1 uncultured Gammaproteobacteria bacterium | reverse complement strand
CTCTTTTTTTATTGCAAAACAAAGACCATCGGCTTAAGCATAGCATTGTCCAAAGTCTTTCGGCTATGAATGGTGCTATACACCGATGGTCTTAGGGATGAGAATTTAGAAATGAGGATGTTTTGATCCTCAAAACTCACCTTGTGAAAAATAATAGCACAAATAATTTTAAAAGTGAATAATCTCTTTATTGTGGATAAGATTATTCACTTGGTGTTAGCAAAAATATTTTTTCTTGAGCTATTTATTTGATGATTTTATCAATGACGCCATAATTTTTGGCTTCATCAGGAGTCATGTAGTAATCGCGGTCAGTATCGACTTCTATTTTTTTCAAAGGCTGTCCAGTATGTTTGTGCAAGATTTGATTGAGGCGATCTTTGAGCTTCAAAATTTGTTCAGCTTTGATTTTGATATCCGAGGCTTGGCCTTGGGCGCCGCCCATGACTTGGTGGAGGAGTATTTCGGAGTTTGGCAAAGCAAATCTCTGACCCTTGGCGCCACCAGCTAGCAACAAGGCGCCCATCGAGGCCGCTAGGCCGACAGCGATAGTGGACACTGGACTCTTGATGTGCTGCATAGTGTCATAGATAGCCAGACCATCAGTGACTGAGCCTCCTGGAGAGTTGATGTACATTTTGATAGGGCGAGTGTTGTCTTGGGCATCGAGGAAAAGTAGCTGAGCAATGACCAAATTAGCGATATGATCATCGATGGCATCACCCAAAAATATAATGCGATCTTTCAAGAGGCGAGAGTAGATATCATAGGCTCTTTCGCCACCTTGGACTTTTTCGATTACTGTAGGTATTAACATATGAGTATTATTTTATTATCAGGTATTTAACGGGGATCCCGAAACAAGTTCGGGATGAAAGTGGTTTAGACCACTTTCAATCTATTATTATCATATACCAGCTTGCCTGGCAAGGAAAAGCCAGCTGCTTTTTTGTGGCCACCACCGCCAAAAAGTTGAGCGATTTTGGCTACATCTATTTCCGAAGTGGTGCGTAGAGAGCCTTTGATCAGATTATTTTTTGTTTCGGTCAGGACCAAGATTATTTTTCCTTCTTTTAAGATATGTAAAAAATTAGAAATACCGCCAATGGCTGATTCGTCATTGTTGGTCTCTACTAAATCCGCTTGGGTCAGGTAGGTAAAAACTAGATTGTATTTCTCTACTTTTTGGAGACGCTCTAAGGCTCTGCCCCAGAGGATGAGGTGATCAATGTTTTGACTACGGTTGGTTATTTTCAATAACTGATGTAGATTGGCGCCATGTTGAAAAAGCTTGGCCGCAATATTGAGAGCGCTGTAGCTGGTAGCCGGATTTTTGAAGCCACTGGTGTCAGTGATCAGGCCGCAAGCTAGATTGGTCGCGATTTCCTGGTCAAAAGTAATTTGCCAATCAGCCAAGAGGCGATATATGACCTCAGCTGTAGATGAGGCCTCAGTCAAGACAAGATTGAGATCAGCGTACTCGGGGTTTGAGCTGTGGTGGTCGATATTGATCAGTAGATGTGGTGGCATGACCTCTAGTAATTGCTCGGCAGCCGTCAGCTGTATAGTGGCGCAGTCGACAGTGATGACTAGGTCAAATTTTTTGGTAAATAATAGATGGTCATGACTGACCAAGTGGCTACCGGGTAAGAATTTTAGATAATCAGGTATTTCACTATCACAAAAAGAGTGGACATCTTTGCCTAAGTTGGCCAGGTATTTGCGCAAAGCTAAATTCGCCCCTAGAGTGTCGCCATCAGGTTTTTGGTGGGAGATGATCAGTATTTTTTCAGCCTTTT
>CAYUER010000046.1:0-1938 GCA_964443785.1 uncultured Gammaproteobacteria bacterium | reverse complement strand
TTCATAATTACATGATAACAATTTTACCCCCAAAAGAAAAGAACCAAAGTTTTGCAACTTCGGTCCTTGTGTCGGTGCTCTAGCGAGCATCCATGTGTTGGATGCCAAGCTAGAAGCTGGGCGTCGAACTGCCGTAGTTTGACAAACCGTCATTGACGATTGTCAGAATAGTGGTGATCAGATTGATCAGCAGTTCATAAATTCCCGGAGCGAAAATCTTGAATAAGATAAGCAGAAAAAACATTTGGAAAAAAGCACCAATGGCTCTAAACATATTTTTGCTTATTAGCTTCAAGGCCTGAAGAAGAACTCAAGGACTACGACTATTGTCCTTCTTTTTGGCTCATGAGCCATATTCAAGTTCTCTCCAGGCAGCCTTGCTCAAAAACCCTTTAAATAAGGCTGTCTGGAGAGAAATTCGCTATTTGTAAGGTACTTTACCCCTCTATATATAAAAGACGGCTGAAAATAGCCAAAATTACAGCTCAGACCATATTTTATTGCGGTATTGGAGGGCTTCGAGGATGTGGGTGTCCTCTATATTTTCGGCACCAGCTAGATCGGCAATAGTCCTGGAGACTTTCAAAATTTTAAAATATACTCTAGCTGATAATTGCATCTTTTCAGTAGCCGCCAGCAAAATTTTTTGTCCACTAGTAGAAGCTAGGCAATATTTTTTGACGCCTTTTGATGACAGATCACTGTTTAATAAATTTTGCTGGCGTTCTTTTTGCCTCTCTCTAGCTGACACCACTCGACTCAAAATATCTTTAGAGCTTTCCGCTAGATTTTTTTCTGCGCCGAGCAATGTCGAATGACTATGAATCAAATCATTACTTTTTACTTTGGCTACAGACAGATGCAGATCAATACGATCAAGCAAAGGGCCTGACAATTTTTTCCTATACTTCAAAACTTCTGGTGGCGTACAGTGACACTCCTGAGTAGGATCGGTCAGATAGCCGCAAGGACAGGGATTGGCGGTCGCTAAAAATATAAAATCAGCTGGATAGTCCACTGAGCCCTTGATCCTAGAGACGGTGATGATTTTATCTTCTAATGGCTGACGCAAAGCCTCAAGGACTGCGCGTGGAAACTCCAAAATCTCATCAAAAAATAAAACATTTTTGTGCGCCAAAGATATTTCTCCGGGTTTGGGACTACTACCACCACCGACAATAGCTGAGACCGAAGCCGAATGATGAGGAGCCCGTAAAAAACGACTGCGTACCAGATAATTTTCTTCGTTGAGTAGACCAGCGAGACTATGGATCTTGCTGACGGCCAGTGATTCCTCCAGTGATAAGGGTGGTAAAATAGACAAAAAACTTTTTGCTAGCATGGTCTTACCAGATCCTGGTGGCCCGACTAGCAAGATATTGTGTCCGCCGGCTGCTGCTATCTCCAAAGCCCGCTTGGCTTGAGCTTGACCTTGAACTTCCTGAAAATCAAAACTGGCTTGGCTCGGTATATCAAAAAAATCTACTGGCTCTTGGGTTAAAATTTTTTGTTGATTATTGAGATGCCCAACAAGCTGAGCTAGATCAGTGACAGGATAAATATTAATGCCATCGATCACGCTGGCTTCTTTGGCATTTTTTTGTGGCACAAAAATATCTCGGAAACCAAAGTCTTTGAGAGCTGCGACCATGACCATGATACCAGGTACCGCTTTGACTAAACCAGTCAATGATAGCTCACCAATAAAAGCAGAATTTTTACTGATGCTCTTGAGCTCGCCACTAGCTTGCAGGACACTGATAGCCATGGACAGATCATAGGCTCCCCCACTTTTTTGGACTTGGGCTGGCGCTAGATTGATCACAACTTTTTGCCGAGGAAAAACAAAACCACTATTTTCAATAGCGGCCCATACTCTTTCTCTGGCTTCTTGCACAGCGGCATCTGGTAAGCCAACAATAATAACCTTAGGCAAAT
>CAYUER010000045.1:0-1991 GCA_964443785.1 uncultured Gammaproteobacteria bacterium | reverse complement strand
AAAAAACAGATAAAAATATTTTATCTGTTTTGTGGAAAAATAATTATTTTATTTTATTTTTTAGCTTTACATATTTTGCTACTTCGCAAATCTCCATAAAGTTGGCACCCGAGCCATCTCTGATGTCACGCGCCAAAAATACTACTTTGTCAGTCAATTCTAATTTATTTTTTTTGACTAAATAGCGAAACAAATCAGTGATAAATTTTTTGTGATTTTCTTCTTTTTTGACATAGTGAGCATTGATGCCATAGGTCAAAGCCAGTTGTCGAGCAATCGTCTTGTCAAAACACTTTACATAGACTGGTGTCCGACCACGATAAGAGGCCATGACCTGAGCACTATGACCACTAGTAGAGGTCATGATGATTTCTTTGATCTCTAGCTCTTTGGTCGCCTGCACAGCCGCTGAGATCAGATAGTGAGCAATTTTATTCTCCGTATCTATTTGCGGTAAATTGCTAAAATGATGTTTTTCATTACTCATCTCTACGCGACGCACGATGCGGGCCATGAATTCTACTGCTTCTTGGGGATAGTTGCCCGAAGCACTCTCCTCCGACAACATGACGCTATCTGCACCATCAATGACCGCATTGGCTACATCAGAAACCTCAGCCCGAGTAGGACGCGGATTGTGCACCATGGACTGGAGCATCTGCGTCGCCACGATCACTGGCTTGTGGCGGACAATACATTTGCGGATAATCTCTTTTTGAATCAGTGGTATTTCCTCGGCGGCTAGCTCTATACCCAAATCACCGCGCGCTACCATGATGCCATGCGCATGATCCAAAATCTCATCAATATGCTCGACGCCTTCTAGATTTTCTATTTTAGCGATGATTTTGATGGGACTTTTGTGTTTATCCAAAATTTTCTGAATAGCCAAAATATCTTCTTTGTTTCTGACAAAAGAGTGAGCAATAAAATCTACTTTGTGCTTGATGGAAAAATTGATAAACTCTCTATCTTTTTTATTAAGAGTTGATAAATTGAGGTGCACACCTGGCACATTGACGCTTTTGTTGGCTTTGATCAAGCCATCATTCATCACTCTGCACAATAGATAGTTGGCTGTTTTCTTTTCTACTTTTAGTTCTAGTTTACCATCATCGATAAATATCAATGAATGCATTGGAATATCTTTGTGAAAATCTACATAATTGACATAAATTTTTTCAGGACCAGAAGCTAGCTGATCAGCAGTGCCAGCAATTTTTAGCTCCATGCCTTTGCTACAAACTAAATCTTCCTCTAGCTGTGTCACTCTGACCTCAGGCCCCTTGGTATCGATCAGGATAGCAATACGATCAGAAACTTGCCTGATATTATTGATCACACCCAAAGCCTCTTTAGTGCCTTGATGAGCAGTATTGAGCCTCATGACATCAGCGCCAGCTCGATACATAGCCTCGATAAAAACTGGATCGCATTTGCGATCAGAAATAGTGGCGACAATTTTAGTTTGTTTTTTTCTCATATACATTTCTATTTCTCTGGATTATGATTGACAAAAAGTGAAAAATATGTTATTATTTAAAGATTAAATTTGTTCACCGCTGCAAGCCCCAACGACAGGAGCAAGGATGGCTAGTCGTTTTTTCCGCTGGTTTTACGGATTGCCTAGTGACACTGCCCGCTTTCCCATTATCCTGCTGATGCTGATCATTGGTTGGATTCTGGAAGCCTACTGTGGCAAAGGCATTGCCGCTGGCTACCTGCTGTGTCTACTGGCCCTGGACTGCCGGCATCATCAGCAAAAAAGAAAACCAGAAGACCAGTAGACCCATAACCTCATTGCTATTGCGCCAGGCGCCAACAATGAGGTTATTTTATTTTGATAAATTTTTAAATAAATGATTGACCAGTCATCTCGGCTGGGATATCAAGATCCATTATTTTTAAAATCGTCGGAGCAACATCGCTCAAATTTCCCTGCGCTCTATTTATTTTAGCATACTTTGGTGAAATAAAATAAAATGGCACCG
>CAYUER010000044.1:0-2325 GCA_964443785.1 uncultured Gammaproteobacteria bacterium | reverse complement strand
CCACCTTGAGCACGCTTGCCCTGCAAGCGTGGAATAATCTGTCCGCGGATAATACCACGAATAGAAATGCCGCTATGTTTGTAAAAATCCTTGTCTTCAACTGCAATGGTTGCTTGTTTGATATAATCTGGTAAATCACTGATGGTGACCAATGTCCTCTGCTCAGGACCATGGACTTCGTAAAGCAAAGTTTCACCCTTGCTATCATAAAGCTTGGTGCTCAAAGGTGAGCTACGATCAATCAATTTATTGACATCAGGCAAATCCCTCGAATACCAGGCAACCATAGCTACAAAAGCAATACCTCCAATCAAAAGCAAAGAAGCTAAATGAATCCAATATTTTTGTAAAAAACTTTGCCAAAAATTCTTGCGCGGACCTTTGGGTCCACTATTTTTGGATGATAATTTGTGTCGAGAAAAAAAGCTAGAGTGAGACTCTATTTTTTTATGTTGAAAAGTTGACTTGAGCTGTGGTATGGGCATAGATATAGATAGTATTTGAATTATAACAGAAATACGCTATAATTTGAATATCGTTTAGCTTAATTAATATCTTAATTTTTTAATAAAAATATGGCTAAGATTAGCACGGATAAAGCAAAAATTCAAGAATTACTGACACGAGGCGTTGAAAATATTTACCCCAACGCCGGCTACCTAGAAAAGCTACTATTATCAGGTAAGCGCCTCAAGCTATACCTAGGTGTTGACCCCACTGGCCCCACCCTACATCTTGGTCATGCTATTAATATTGAAAAGCTTAGACAATTCCAAGAGCTTGGTCATCAGATTATTTTACTGATCGGAGATTTTACTGGCACGGTTGGTGATCCGACTGACAAAGCGGCCACTCGCAAACCACTGACTAGAGCCGAAGTTTTACAAAATGCTAAAGACTACAAAAAACAAGCTAATAAGCTCATTAATTTTTCTGGCAACAATAAAGCGGAAATAAAATTTAATAGCCAGTGGGCCAACAAATTAAATTTTGCCGAAGTCTTGAATCTAGCTACTAACTTTACTGTGCAAAGACTTTTGGAGCGCGACATGTTCCAAGAGCGCATCAAGGCAGCTAAGCCAATT
This sequence comes from uncultured Gammaproteobacteria bacterium, assembly GCA_964443785.1. Lineage (GTDB taxonomy): Bacteria > Patescibacteriota > Patescibacteriia > UBA1558 > GWA2-36-10 > CALMZN01. The sequence continues at coordinate 1,240 of CAYUER010000044.1, read as the reverse complement.
CATTTACATGAATTTATGTACCCTGTCTTGCAGGCCTATGACTCTGTAGCTATGGAGGTGGATGGTGAGCTCGGTGGCAATGACCAGACTTTTAATATGCTAGCTGGTCGTGATTTGCTCAAGACTTTGAAAAACAAAGAAAAGTTTGTCATCACCATGAAACTACTGACTGACTCTAGTGGTAAAAAGATGGGTAAGACCGAGGGTAATATGGCGGCTCTATCTGATACTGCTCAAGATATGTTTGGCAAAATCATGTCTTGGACCGATGGCATGATCCTAGCTGGCTACGAGCTCTGTACACGAGTGTCAATGACAGAAATTAAAAAAATTGAACAAGAGCTAAAATCAGGCAAAAATCCTAGAGATATAAAATTCCACTTGGCCACTGAAGTGGTCACTATGTATTTTAGTAAAGAAGCGGCTATTAAAGCTGGTCAGGAATTTACTAATATCTTTGCTAAAAAAGAAAATCCTGATGACATGCCAGAATTTGCAATTGCTAAAAATAGAATTAGCCCGGTTGATTTATTATTAGAGATGAAACTAGTCAGCTCTAAAGGCGAAGCTAAACGTTTGATTGATGGCGGCGGCATGAAACTAAATCACAATAAAGTTGAAACTTGGGACAAGGATATTGAAATAAAGGCTGGTGATGTTATCCAAGCTGGTAAAAGAAAATTCGGTAAAATTAAATAATTAAAACATATGAATTTACAAAACAAAAACGTATATTTTTTCTATGCTGGTATTGTACTAATTATTTTGTCTCAGATAATATTTAAAATTAGCTCTGGTGGCTCAATTTTGAGTACTCTGGGTCAATTATTTTCAATAATAGCAATAATTATTTATGGTTTTTTAAATTATACAAAATTAAAACTTTGGCTAAAAATAATCATAACACTAATCACCACACCAATTGCTAGTTACCTTTTATTTTTATTAATTTGGGGAATTACCACCGGATTTAAATTTTCATTCTAACACAGCTCTAAACCATGCAAAAAAACCAAGATATTAAAACCATAAATCAATATATAAAATTATTCCCCAAAAATACTCAGCAAAAATTAATTCAGTTACGATCAACGATTAAAGAGTCTGCTCCTCAGGCTCAAGAAAAAATCAACTACCAAATGCCGACTTTTTATCTCCATGGCAATCTAGTTCATTTTGCTGGCTACAAAAATCATATTGGCTTCTACCCTACTCCCAGTGGCATCAAAGCTTTTGCCAA
>CAYUER010000043.1:0-2486 GCA_964443785.1 uncultured Gammaproteobacteria bacterium | reverse complement strand
GCAATATTTTTGACTGACACTAAGCGACCAACAGTCAAAAAAATAAAATGCTCAGGATAAATTTTGTGTAAATCTATAATGGCCGAATTTACCAAACGCTCAGTATCTAATACTACTGGAGCTACATAAATTTTACCAGAAAATAAATGATATTTTTCTTTGATTTGTTTTTGAAGACGTTCACTGACCACTCGTACCAAATCAGCATTGTCTAAACATATTTTAGCCAAATAATCTCTCAAGATATTATTTTTTTCAAAACCATGAATCTGTACCTCGTATGCCAAGTGAAATTTTTTGGCTAAAACTAAGCCCAAAAATCCCAAAAAACCACTATCTTGAACGGTCAATAAATCAAACTTTTCTTTTTTTAATAAACTATTGAGATGTTTATAAATATTGAGCCAAGAGGCGGCTTTGCTAGCACCAGATACTCCCCAAGCAGAAAGCGTTGCAGACAAGTCAATCTTTGGCTCTGCGACTGGAACCACTACTAAATATTTATCCAAATTTTGGGCTAACATAATAGCTCTCTGGGCTACAGCAGAATTTTTATCAAATATTTTTCTGTCCAAACTCAAAGATAGTATTTTCATGATTGCAATATTTTTATAGTATCGACAGCAGCTTGGTGATAAGAATAATCATAGCTCAAAGATTTTATCCGTTGACAATAATCGCTATAATTATCTTTGACAGCCAAAGACCGCAAGCTATCGGTGATGTCTTCAATTTTTTGTGGATCAAAAAGTTTGATATCTTTTTTCAGCCAATCAAAACCAATTTCTCTAGAACTGACAAAAGGTATCTTCACTCGCACGCAATCCAGCATTGTATTGGGACTAATGTCACTCAAAGATGGGAATATGACCAAATAACTTTGAGCCATTTTTTGAACCAATTTCACTCGGTTTAATTTATCTGTGATGATAATATTTTTGTAATTATTGGCCGCAATAAAATGCTCTAATTTATTTTTTAATGGACCTTCGCCGATCAAGACTAATTTATATTTATCCTGCGACCAAGCAGTAAAAGCTTTTATCAAATTCAAAATATTATTTTTATTGATCAATCTTCCAGCAAAAATAATATCATGAGAAATATTATTTTCATCACGCTGTATTAATAATTTATCGTCAATAGGATTGTGGATGACAAATAATTTTTTATTGGCCAAGCCATAATAATATTTACTAAAAATATTTTTCTGCCACTCCGTGGTGAAGATGACACCACTACATTGCTCAAAGATCCAATTGATTAATTTAAAACGATTAGCATCATGATGGTAGAGACCTCGCTCATAATACTGAGTCAAGGTGGCACTCTCCTTTTCTACATACCTCTCCCAAATAAAATCACCGCCAACCCTGATATAGAGCGGCTTACGCAAAATGCGACTAAGCAGAGCTGCTGGCAGACCAGCGCTAAAATGATCAAAACAATAAATCACATCGTACTGTGAGGCTAATTTAAAAAGCGTCCTAAAATAACGCCAGTAATTGCTAAGTTTATTTGAACGAGTGATGCGATAAATAGGATATGACAAAACTTTGTCTTGCTCATAAGTAGCTCTATCCGAATAGCTGACTACCACCACCTCATGTCCGAGAGCGATAAACTGTTCAGCTATAAGAGGCACATAAGTGGCTGGACCACCTATTTCTGGTATAAAAATTCCACTAGCTATTAATATCTTCATGCCAAAATTTGCTAAAACTACAAAAAATTTAAGTATTTACTTAATAAATACTTGCTTTATATCAATTAATTATATAAAATTATACCAGAATAGGCTAAAATAATCAATATAAAAAATGGCTAAAATTAGCTAAAAAACAAGCTATGGAAAACCCAAAAAAAATCACTGGCAAAAGAATACTCTACCTCATCACCCAGACCAAATGGGGTGGTGCTCAAAAATATGTCCTGGAGCTAGCTGAATACTTTGCCAAAAACAACGAAGTGCACATTGCCTATGGCGAAGTCAGCAAAAGCAACCAACAATTTCTAGATATTTGCCACAAGCTCAATATCAAGACCATACCAATCAAATACCTCATCCGCGATATAGATCTCAGCAATGAATTCCTAGCTACCAAAGAAATCACTCAAGTCCTACACAAATATAACTACAACATCATCCATCTCAATAGCTCAAAAGTGGGCGCTGTCGGCTCTTTGGCTGCCATGTTTTACAATCTCAATCCCCTCAATGTCCGTGCTCGCATCATCTATACAGCCCACGGCTATGTCTTCAATGAACCACTGAGCAAGCTAGTCAAAAAAGCCTACATCATGTCTGAAACCTTTTCAGCTGGCATCCAACAACGCATCATCGCCGTCTCAAACTATGACAAACAATCAGCTCTAGCCAACAAAATATGTTCTCCCCACAAAATCACTGTCATTCACAATGGCGTCAATGAGGCAGATTACAATTTTTTGCCCAAAGAAAAAGCCCAGGAGTTGCTCAAGCTCGA
>CAYUER010000042.1:0-2907 GCA_964443785.1 uncultured Gammaproteobacteria bacterium | reverse complement strand
TGGCAGGCCAACAAAAAAGCCGCCACTGGCGGCAAGATTGGTTTGGTTTTTAGGCCAAGCTAATATTATTTTTTGAGAGAATCTTTGAGAGTTTTGCCAGCTTTGAATTTTGGTACAATGACTTCAGGGATAGTGATGCTCTCGCTAGGATTTTGGGGGTTGACACCACGGCGCTCGGATCTTTTTTTGGCGGAAAATGTGCCAAAGCCAGTCAGGGTTATTTCTTTGCCTGCTTTGAGATTTTCGATGACTAGGTTTTCAAAAGCTTTGAGGACATCTTCGGTTTCTTTTTTGCTGACGCCCGCTTTGATACTGAGGCTTTCGATGAGTTGTGCTTTGTTCATATGTTTATTTATTTTAAGCAGGGATTATTTCTCGTAGATGCTCTATCTTGGTAGTTTTTTTGGTCTTTTTATCTACTTCTAATAATAAAGCATTTATTTCGATTTGGCTAGGTTCTGGTAATTCGTGGCGTATTTTTTCGCCAGTCAAAAATTTTTGCAACATCAGGTCTTTATCAATGCCAAGACTAGACTGAAAAGCACCGACCATACCGACATCGGTGATGTAGCCAGTGCCACCAGGTAATATCTGGACATCAGCTGTAGGCACATGAGTGTGAGTACCAATGACAGCCGCAGCTTTGCCGTCTAGCAAAAAGCCGATACCTCTTTTTTCACTAGTAAACTCAGCGTGGATGTCGACAATAATAATTTGGTCTTTGAGCTCAGGTAGTAGATCCTGTATGGCCGTAAAAGGGTTGCTGATGGTATTGTCTTTGTTCAAACTATCGGCCATTAGGTTGACTACAGTAATATCAGTGTCTTTTATTTTGATCTGTTGGTAGCGGTGTTCTGCTAGGGTGCGCACATCATTGAGAGGAGTGGCTATTTTGAGATCAAGAAAATTGGCCAAATCTTCTTTGCGCCAGATGTGATTACCGCCAGTATATAGCTGGATACCACAGCTGGCTATGTCTTCAACGGTTTTTTGAGTCAAGCCTGAGCCATGAGCTAGATTTTCGATATTAGCAATGACTAAATCAGGCTGGTATTTGGTGCGCCAGCTGGGCAGGATATTTTTGATGCCTTGACGGCCGATCGAGCCGACTACATCACCAAAAAATAATATTTTTATTTTATTATCTGGCATACTCAGTTACTCTTTTTTCGCGGATGACTGTCACCCGGATCTCACCTGGGTATTTTAGCTCAGTTTCGATTTTGTTGGCAATGTCGCGAGCCAAAATTGTAGCTTTGTAGTCATCAATTTCATCTGGTGAGACAAAGACTCTGATCTCACGGCCAGCTTGGATGGCGTAGACTTTTTCGACGCCAGCAAAAGTTTTGGCAGTGTCCTCAAGCTCAGTCAAACGCTGAATGTAGTTTTCAAAAGAGTCGCGACGAGCACCCGGGCGAGAGCCAGAGATGGCGTCAGCGATCTTGACTACAATACCTTCAAGAGTGGTAGGTTGGTCTTCATGATGGGCGGTAGACATGTAGGCCACCTCTTCTGGTAGGCCAAATTTTTTCAAAAGATCATAGCCAATCTCTGGGTGAGAGCCTTGGATTTCATGATCGAGGGCTTTGCCAATGTCATGGAGCAAGCCACCCTTTTTACAAACACTGACATCAGCTCCTAGCTCAGCGGCTAATAAGCCAGCGAGTGTGGAGACTTCGAGAGCATGTTGTAGTTGGTTTTGGCCATAGCTAGTGCGGTATTTGAGGCGACCCAAGATTTGCAAGAGCTTGCTATCTAGGCCAATGATGCCAGCCTGATAGGCAGCATCTTCACCAGCTTTTTTGATATCAAGAGCCAAGTCTTTTTTGGCTTGGGCAATAGCCTCTTCGATACGACCTGGGTGGATGCGTCCATCAGCCATCAATTTTTCCAGTGAGCGTTTGGCTAGCTGTCTGCGGATAGGATTGAAAGCGGAAATCAATATAGTCTCTGGAGTGTCATCGATGATGATTTCGACGCCAGTGAGCTGTTCGATAGTTTTGATGTTGCGTCCTTCACGACCAATGATACGGCCTTTCATTTCTTCGTTTGGTAAAGTGACAGAGGTAGTGGTAGTCTCGACAGTGTGTGGAGCAGCTACACGCTCAATGACTGAAGTGAGTAATTTTTTGGCACGCTCTTCCAGTTCATCTTGAGCTTCATTTTCCAATTTGCGGATACGATGAAGCAACTCATCTTTCATGCGTAGCTCAGTATTGTTGAGCAAGACATCGCGAGCTTCATCTTTGGTCAGCTGGGCGATTTTTTCCAATTTTTCTATTTGCTCAGCCTTGATTTTTTTGATCTCTTCTCGACTAGCTTCGATTTGTTTTTGGCTGTGCTCGAGCTTTTGTTTGCTATCTTCAAACTCCATGAGCTTGCGGTCAAACATGCTTTCGCGTTTGGTCAAACGATTTTCTATTTCTTGCATTTGACGGCGACGATCGCGTTCTTCTACTTTTGATTCTTCGATCAGAGCTAGAGCCTTGTTGTTGGCCTCGAGCAGTAAGTCTTTTTGCTTTTGCTTGGCATCAGCGATGATGCTTTCGGCCTTTCTTTCGGCAGAGTTGATATTTTGGCTACTGAGTAATTTTTTTATGATATAACCAAAAATTACGCCGACAATCAGGGCGACAACTGACAAAATAATGTCCATAAATTAAACTTTCCAGTTTACTGTTTTGTAGAGGCGATAAAAAACCTAAGCAAGTGATTTAGCTTGCTACGAAATGTTATTAAATTTTTATCAGATAATTTTAATTCCATTGGAAGATTAGGTACTTGTCGGCTCAATATAAGCTTGATTGAACTTGAAAACAGTAAATTATTATTAAAATGGTATTTAAATAAATGAGAATATGACTACTCTCAAATATCATTATACCTAATATTAGGTAAAAAGTCAAT
>CAYUER010000041.1:0-2960 GCA_964443785.1 uncultured Gammaproteobacteria bacterium | reverse complement strand
AAAAAATAAGGCAAGCCCAAAAATTGATTATCAGTCAACAAGCGGAATTAGCCGGTTCTACTACTGAGACATTGCGTAATGTGCAATTAGTAAAGTCACTTGGTCTTGATCAGCAAGAAATCAATAGGTTAAATAGAGTAAATGATGATATTTTAGCCTTGGAATTAAATAAAGTTCGGATTATTAGGACTTTTAATTTTTGGCAAGGAACTTTGTTTAATACCATGCGCGCCACTTTGATCAGTGCCATGATGTATTTGATTTTTACCCAAAATATTTCTTTAGGACAATTTTTTACTTTATTTATTTACTCATTTTTTATATTTACACCCTTGGCTCAGTTTGGACAGGTCGTGGCCAAGTATCAGGAAACTTCGGCTAGTATGAGTCGATTGGATGAGATTTTGCAACAAAAGCCCGAAAAAAAGCCGGAGAATGCTATTGTCTTACATGAATTAAAAGAAATAAATTTTGATAAGGTAGGATTCAAGTACAATAGTGCTGAATTTGAAACTATCAAAAGTCTCAGTGCAGTCATCAAGTCTGGAGAAAATGTAGCTTTTGTCGGGCCATCAGGCTCTGGTAAAACTACTTTGATAAAATTGATTGTCGGTTTGTATCAGCCAGCGAGTGGTGAATTGAGGTTCAACAATCATCTCAGTACCCAAATTGATTTTGATGGCTTTCGTCAGCGTATTGGCCTAGTAGCTCAAGAGACTCAGCTATTTGCTGGCACGATCAGAGAAAATCTTTTGTTTGTCAGACCTGAGGCCTCAGATGCAGAGTGTCTAGAAGTTTTGCATCAAGCGGCGGCTGATAATATTTTGAGTCGCGCCGAAAAAGGTCTTGATACCAAGATAGGTGAAGGTGGTTTGAAACTATCCGGCGGAGAAAGACAAAGATTAGCTATTGCCCGAGCACTTTTACGCAATCCAGATATTATTATTTTTGATGAAGCGACTAGCAGCTTGGATTCGCTGACTGAAAAAGAAATCACCGAAACTATCAAGAGTATAGCTAAGATCAGGCCAGAGTTGATCACGGTCATCATTGCTCACCGTCTATCAACTGTTTCTCATGCTGATAAAATATTTGTTTTGGAAAAAGGTAGCTTGGTAGAAAGCGGTACTCATAGTGAGCTTTTGAAAAAATCTGGTTTATATGCTGCCTTGTGGCGCGAACAAATGGGCTAGCTATTTACAAAAGCTATTATCGTCAGTAAAATTATAATAGTATAAAAATAAATCATGAATCAAAAACTTGCGATCATTATTATTGCCTTAGCTATTGCTGGGCACTTTCTGGTGGTGGATTATTATGACAAAAGTCTTGACGCGGTGGTGTCTACTATTAAGCCGGCGATCACCGCTAGTCAGCAGTATGAAGATTTATTAAATGAAGACAATACTCAAAAATCACCGCTTTAAAATCGGTGTTTTTTGTTTTTGGAGCAAAGTAGGCTATTATGTTATAATAAAAGACGATTTATATATTATTATTTAATTATTTTAAAAAATTATGGAAATGCAAAATGGTGATATGGTGCCGGCTAATGCATCAGTGCCAAGACCCAAAAAGTCTACTAATTTAATTTTGCTTATTTTGGCTGGTATTTTACTGCTAGGCAATGGCATAACTTTGTATTTTTTATTAAAAAAACCGACGCAAGTACAGGAGCTGAATAATGTTATTAATGAAAATATAAATGTTGACACAGTCACCGGTACAGATAATGAGTCGATACTTGATGATAAGTTTATTGGTTTAAAACCGCTACAAGTAACTTGGGAAAATCCCAGTGAAGTAAAATTGTCTAGTTTGGTAAAGAATTATGATAATTTAGCAAAATACGCCTCTACTTTAACAAATGATGTTATAACTAATTTTGGTGATTATATTCGAGGAGTTAAAGTTTACAAAGTGGGTATGGTAAAAAATGAAGACACGAGTATTTCAGGTATATACAATGGTGCGGAGTTATATATTGCCACTACTCCACAAAATGGTCCATCTTTTCGACCAAATTTTTATCGTTTTATAAAATATCAAGATAATATAATTTTATTGGACAAACATTCTGACTCTTTAATTTATGACCCTTTTTTTCAGCCATTTATAAATAGCAGTATTTCGGATTTTTATTTAGCTAATTTAGAAACACCCAAGGAAATAATAATACCAAACTCTACAACAATTTTAGTCAAAGATAAAGAAGAATTAATGATGCTAAAGGAAGATTTTGGTGACATGACTAAAATTACCGATGATATATATTTTGGTAGAGACTGTTATCTTGTAATTGCACCAGATGGTAGTGTGCGAGTTTACTACTTGAAGGCAGATATTTTTAATAAATTGGGTAGCCTGACTGCTGGACGCACACAGGATATTTTGAATATTATTTGGAATAATGGTTCAGCTAATACTGTAGAATATGGTCCAATTGCTGGTCCTTTGGGCTGTGGTGGTCCAGGTTGTTATGATGTAGCAGAGTATATTACGAATGTAAATATGTTAAATATAGTTGGTAAAACTACCAGCGGCTCACCTATCTATGAATTAAAGGATGTCAATACTAAGGCCAGATCAGATGATCAAGTTAGTGTCTTACAAAATATTTATGATAGTTATTATCCTGGCTACAATGAAGAAAAAAAGATAGAAAATTCTAAATTAAGTTTTAGTAATTTTTTAGCTGACCATCCTTTGATATTCTGGCAAGATCCTTTCGGTAAGTTTATTGCCTTCACCAATGCCAAATACGTTCCTGCGGCTGAATGTGGTAAACCAGTTATCTATCTTTACCCAAGCAAAACCACAGATGTCTCAGTCCAAGTCAATCCGACTGGCGGTTTCACCAAAACGGAACCAGTCTATTTAGATGGTTGGAGAGTGAAAGCCGAGCCAAATGGTAACTTGTATAATTATCAAGATCAGAAAAATTATCCCTATTTATTCTG
>CAYUER010000040.1:0-3186 GCA_964443785.1 uncultured Gammaproteobacteria bacterium | reverse complement strand
CACAAAATCCTTGACTTATTAATTTCTTTATGCTATTTTATGGAAGCATTTTTAAGCAGTAATGCTTATATTTTTAATAATCAATTTTAAATTAAATGCCTACAATTCATCAATTATTGAAAAAACCAAGAAAGTCTCCAAAGGTAAAGAGTAAGACTCCTGCTTTGATGATGACTTTGAACACTTTGCGTCGCAGCAAGAGAGATTTGCCAAAAGGCTCTCCTTTTAAGCGTGGTGTCTGCGTCAAAGTAACAACTACTACTCCAAAAAAACCAAACTCTGCCTTGCGTAAGATTGCTAGAGTGCGTTTATCAAACGGTATGGAAGTCACTGCCTATATTCCAGGAGAAGGTCACAATTTGCAAGAACACAGCATTGTGATGATCCGTGGCGGCAGAGTAAAAGACTTGCCAGGTGTCCGTTATCACATTGTTCGTGGTGTCTATGATACTCAGGGCGTATCCGGTCGTAAACAAGGTCGCTCACTATATGGTGCCAAGAGAGAAAAGAAATCTGCTAAATAATAATTACAACTATGAGAGGTAAACCAGTTACAAAAAGAGTTATTGCTGCTGATCCAAAATTTCAGCGTGTTGATATTGCCAAATTGATCAATAAGATCATGCGTCAAGGCAAAAAAACTATTGCTCAAAAGATTGTCTATGGTTCTTTGGAATATATTTCCAATAAAACCAAGCAAGATCCTTTGGAAATATACGATGTAGCTATGCGAAATTTAGCACCAAATTTAGAGGTCAAAGGTAAGCGTATCGGTGGTGCTAACTATCAAGTACCAGTGGTAGTCACTGGCGAGAGAAAAATAGTATTAGCTCATCGCTGGTTGATTGACGCCGCTAGTCATCGCAAAGGTATGGCCATGCACAAGGCTTTGGCTGAAGAGCTCTTGGCTGCCTCCAAAAATGAAGGTGAAGCTATCAAAAAGAGAGAAGATGTCCAACGCATGGCTGAAGCCAATCGCGCTTTTGCTCACTTTGGATAAATAAAATTTAATTTTAATATAAAATAATTCCCGCCTGATTTTCAGGCGGGTTATATCTTTAAAAAAACTTTGTATGCCTAGACAACACCCTTTGGAAAAAGTTAGAAATATCGGCATTATTGCCCATATTGACGCTGGAAAAACCACTGTTTCCGAGCGCATTCTTTTTTATACTGGTAAAAAACATAAAATTGGTGAAGTGCACGAAGGTGCTGCCGAAATGGACTGGATGGAGCAGGAAAAAGAGCGTGGTATCACTATCACTTCTGCTGCTACTACTTGTTTTTGGCCATTGCCTGAGTGGTTGGGTGGCGACAAGGCCAACATCAATATCATCGATACTCCAGGACACGTTGACTTCACTGTCGAAGTAGAGAGATCTCTCCGTGTGTTGGATGGTGGTGTGGTAGTTTTTGACGGCGTAGCTGGTGTCGAGCCACAGTCTGAGACTGTTTGGCGCCAAGCTGATAAATACAAAGTGCCTCGCATTGCCTTTATTAATAAAATGGATCGCATGGGCGCCAATTTTTATTGGGACCTAGAGACCATTCACGAACGCTTGGTCAAACACGCTCATCCAATGCAGTTGCCAATTGGTGCTGCTGAAACCTTCCAAGGCATCATCAATCTCTTAGAGAGAGAAGCTTGGTATTATCTTGATGAGGATGGTAAGAATTTTGAAGTACGAGCCATTCCAGATGACATGAAAGAAAAGGTAGAGGAGTTTCGTGCCAAATTAGTCGAAGCTATTGTTGAACATGATGAAAATTTGATGGAAAAATATCTCAACGGTGAAGAGTTGGAGATTTTGGATTTGAAAAAAGTTTTGCGCAAAGCCACCATTAGTGGAAAATTAGTGCCAGTACTTTGTGGCTCAGCTTTGAAAAACAAAGGTGTCCAATTTTTGTTAGATGCTATCACTGCCTATTTACCATCTCCACTTGATGTGCCAGAAATAGAGGGTACTGAACCAAGAAATGAAGAACATAAAATCATTGTCAAATCAGAAGACAATGCTCCTTTTACAGCTTTAGCTTTCAAAGTAGCTACTGATCCATATGTCGGTCGTCTGACTTTTATCCGTGTCTATGCTGGTCAGCTGACCTCAGGATCATATGTCTTGAATGCTAATAAAGAAAAAAAAGAGCGCATTGGTCGTATCTTGAGGATGCATGCCAATCATCGTGAAGAAGTGACGGAGATTTATGCTGGTGATATTGTTGCTGTGGTGGGTCTCAAAGATACTACCACTGGTAACACTTTATCTGATGTCGATCATCCAGTCATTTTGGAGAGTATGGATTTTCCAGAGCCAGTTATCCATGTGGCTGTCGAGCCAAAGACCAAAGCCGATCAAGAAAAGATGGGTATGGCTTTGTCCAAATTGGCCGAAGAAGATCCAACCTTTACTATTCGTACTGACGAAGAAACCAATCAGACCATCATCGGTGGTATGGGCGAATTACACTTAGAAATCATTGTCGATCGCATGAAGCGTGAGTTTGGTGTCAGTGCCAATGTCGGTGCCCCACAGGTAGCCTACAAAGAAACTATCCGCAAAGGTGCAGAGGCTGAAGGTAAATACATCAAGCAATCTGGTGGTCGTGGTCAATATGGTCATTGTGTCTTGCGTCTTGAGCCTATGGAGCGTGGTGTTGGCTTTGAATTTGTGGATGAGACCAAAGGTGGTTCTATTCCCAAAGAATTTATTCCAGCTATTGAAAAAGGTATCAAAGAAACTTTGGACAATGGAGTTCTAGCAGGCTACAGAGTAGTGGATGTCAAAGTAGCTGTCACTGACGGCTCCTATCACGATGTTGACTCTTCCGAGGCCGCCTTTAAGATTGCCGGTTCTATGGCTTTCAAGGAGGGCTTTAACAAAGCTAATCCAGCTATTTTAGAGCCTGTCATGAGTGTCGAGATCGTCACACCTGAGCAATACATGGGTGATATCATTGGTGATGTCAACTCTAAGCGTGGCCAGGTCAATGAGATGTTTGATCGCGCTGGGGCCAAAGTCATCCACGCGCAAGTGCCTTTGTCAGAAATGTTTGGTTATTCTACTACTTTGCGTAGCATGTCTCAGGGTAGATCTAGCTACAATATGGAGTTTTCTAAATATCAAGAAGTGCCTACCAATATTGCTGAAGAAATCAAGAAAAAGAATAACGGATAAAATAATATTT
>CAYUER010000039.1:0-3280 GCA_964443785.1 uncultured Gammaproteobacteria bacterium | reverse complement strand
CGATTTTTATTTTTACCTACTCTTCCAAGCCAAAGTATCAGCTCGGCTTTTTTGGCAACTACAAAAACAATTTAACTCTAGTCAACAAATAATAGAAGCCGCTCTGGCGAGCCACTCTGCCCTGCCACCAAAAATCTCCCAAGAAATCCAAAAAGTCTGGAGCAAAAAAACTTGGCACCAAAACAATTTTAAAAAATTAACTGATTACTTTACTATCCTGGATGATGAATATCCGGAGCTACTGAAAAAAATATATGATCCTCCACTTTTATTATTTTATGCTGGCGACCTCAAACTTTTGACTAGCAAATATTTAGTAAGTCTAGTTGGCTCACGCCATACTACTCACTACCACCAAGAAGCAGCCGACAAAATAATCAGCGAGCTCTCTGGCTCCCCATTAGTAATAGTCAGTGGACTAGCCATCGGACTAGACACTATCTGTCACCAAGCTGCTCTTGAAAATAATCTAGCCACTATCGCCGTCTTAGGTTCTGGCCTAGATCGTCCTAGTTTTTATCCTAAAGTAAATTTTCATCTCTCCCAAAAAATTGTGGCAGATGGTGGTTTGATATTATCTGAATATCCGATCGGCACCAAACCAGCCCTGCATCACTTCCCTAGACGCAATCGCATCTTAGCGGGCCTCAGTCGTGCGACAGTAGTCATCTCTGGCGCTTTGAAATCTGGCACACTCATCACTGCCCAAGTAGCGCTTGATGAAGGCCGAGAAGTTTTTGCTCTGCCGGGCAATATCAACCAACAACTCTGCCAAGGACCAAATAGCTTATTACAAAATGGAGCTAACATCATCACTTCTGGTCAAGATATTTTGGATTATTATCAACTCGATAAACAAAGACAGCTAAAAATCAAACCTTTAGATCTCAATGGCAATGAAAAAATCATCGTTGATTTATTAAAAATAGAGCCTTTAAATTTAGAATATTTACTTTACAAAACTACTTGGTCTTTGCCACTTTTGCAGGCCACTTTATCCTCTCTAGAAATAAAAAACATCCTCAACACAGAACACGATGGTTTAGTGAGCCTAAAATGGTAGGGCTTGATAATTTATCCACTTTGTTGTATAGTCAGCGAAATTATGTCATAATTTGCTTAAATCAAATTAGTTTATGTCAAAATTAATTATCGTTGAGTCACCAACCAAAGCCAGAACTATCGGCGGATTCTTGGGTAAAGAATATAAAGTAGAATCCTCCTTTGGCCATGTCCGAGATTTGCCAGTCAGCAAACTCGGTGTTGATGTAGAAAATAATTTTAGCCCCAGCTACGCTGTACCGACCAAAGCTAAAAAAACTGTCGCCAATCTCAAAAAATTAGCTAGTAAGGCTGAGATGGTCTATTTCGCGACTGACGAAGACCGAGAAGGAGAAGCTATCAGCTGGCATCTACAGGCACTGCTTGATGTACCGATCAAAAAACAAAGGCGCATTGCTTTTCATGAAATCACTAAAAAAGCTATCAATCAAGCTCTAGAGAATCCTCGTGATCTCGACCTCAATCTAGTCGATGCCCAGCAAGCTCGTCGCATCCTCGATCGCCTAGTCGGCTACAAGCTATCACCACTCTTGTGGAAAAAAGTAGCCAAAGGCCTGTCAGCTGGTCGTGTGCAATCTGTGGCAGTCAGACTAATAGTCGAAAGAGAAGAAGAAATAAAAAAATTCCAAGCACAAGAATATTGGACTATCGAAGGCTTGGCAGAATACGATAAGCAAGAATTCAAAATCAATGTCTTCCAACACCAAAATAAAACTTTGGAAAAATTTGATTTAGACAAAACTAAAGCCGAATTAGCAGTCCGTGAAATCACTCCAGCTAAATTGATTGTCCGCCAAGTCGACGCTCGTGAGATCAACAAAAAACCAGCTAGCCCATTTACCACTTCCACCTTACAACAAGATGCTAACCGTCGCTTTGGCTATTCCGCTAAACAAACTATGGTCCTCGCTCAACAACTATATGAAGGTATAAATTTGGGTACTGAGGGACACGGTGGTTTGATCACCTATATGCGTACTGACTCTCAAAATCTATCAGCTGATTTTGTCGCTAGTGCCTTTGATTGGATCAGCAAAAACTTTGGTGAGAAGTTTGCAAGCCAAGGTGGTCGTAAATATCGAACTAAAGAAAAAAATGCCCAAGAAGCACATGAAGCTATCCGCCCCACTGATATCGAAAATACTCCCGAGAAAGTGAAGCCTTATCTAGATGCTCGTCAACACAAGCTCTACTCACTGATTTGGCAGCGCTCTGTCGCCTCACAGATGACTGATGCAGTGCTTGAAACGACCTCGGTCATCATTGATGCCAAGGATACTGACTGGACCTTGAAAACTACTGGCTCGGTCATCAAATTCCCTGGCTGGCAAAAAGTCTACGAAAATGGTAGTGAAGAAAATATCTTACCAAGCTTAAAGACTGATGATGAAGTGACTTTAAAAAATTTAGAATCAATCCAACATTTTACTACTCCGCCCGCTAGATATTCTGAAGCCGGCTTAGTCCGTGCCATGGAAAAACTAGGTATTGGTAGACCATCTACCTATGCTCCGACTATTGCTACTATAGTAGAAAGAAAATATGTCGACAAAGTAGAAAAAAGATTGGCACCAACTGAGATTGGCACCGTCGTCAACAAATTACTCGTTGAACATTTTCCAGATATAGTTGACTACAACTTTACAGCGGAAATGGAAAATGACTTGGACAAAGTAGCCGAAGGTAAGAAAAAATGGCAACCAGTCATCAAAGAATTTTATGAACCATTTGCTAGACAATTAGCTATGAAAGAAAAAGAAATAGACAAAAAAGATATCACGGAAACAGCCACTGACGAAGTATGTGAAAAATGTGCTTCACCAATGGTCATCAAACTAGGACGCTATGGTCGCTTCCTTGCTTGCTCAAATTATCCTGAATGCAAAAACACTAAACAGCTTGGTGAAAATGGCGAAGCCCAAGAGCCAGAAAAAACCGATGAAGTCTGCCCGAATTGTGGTAAACCCATGATTTTCAAACACGGACGCTTTGGCAAATTCCTCGCCTGCTCCAACTATCCAGAATGCAAAACTACCAAACGCGTTGACTCTGGCACTGGTGTCACTTGCCCCAAGTGTGGTAAGGGTGAAATGGTTACCCGCAAAGGACGCGGTGGAAAATTTTTCTACACTTGCAACAAATACCCAGAATGCCAACACATTGTCTGGTCCAAACCTACTGGTGAATATTGTCCAGAGTGCAAACAACTATTGATTGC
>CAYUER010000038.1:0-3541 GCA_964443785.1 uncultured Gammaproteobacteria bacterium | reverse complement strand
GGGGAGAAAAAGGTTTTGGGTCTAGCGGATATTAAAATTATGCCATTTTCAGTAAAAAATAATGTTGCCATAGTAGGCGCTTCTAAAAATCCTGAAAAATATGGGTATAAAGTTTTGGCTGACTTGCAGGCAGCTGGTTGGTCAGTCGTTCCCATCAACCCTAAAGAAGAATTAATTTTGAACCTCAAAGTGTATCCTAGTATTTTGCAAGTGCCAGAAAAAATAGACGGTGTAGTTTTTGTGACACCGCCAGCAGTGACGGAGCAAGTATTAGTAGAGGTTAAACAATTAGGCATAAAAGATGTTTGGTTTCAGCCAGGGTCGGCCAATCAAGAGGTGATAGATTTTTGTCAGGCCAATGATATACATTATATCAATGATGCTTGCATAATGGTGCAAAAAAATAATTTATCATAGATATAGAGTATGTCAGGAAAATTAATAGTAATTGAAGGCGGAGATGGTAGTGGTAAAACCACGCAGTTTAATTTACTCAAAGAAAAATTAATTAGTGATGGGCATGAAATAGAGACGGTTGATTTTCCTCGTTATGGTCAAGATTCGGCTTTGCTGATAGAAAAGTATTTGAATGGTGATTTTGGTTCAGCGAAAGAAGTGGGTGCTTATCGAGCTTCTATTATATATGCCGTTGATCGTTATGATGCTTCTTTTGAAATGAAAAAATGGTTAGCTGAAGGTAAGATAATTTTAGCTAACCGCTATGCTACCTCAAGTATGCTTCATCAGGCCGGTAAAATAAAAGATGTTAAAGAAAGAGATACTTTTTTAAATTGGTTAGATGAATTAGAGTTTGGCATATTTGCCATCCCTCGGCCAGATGTAGTTTTTTTTATGAATATCTCAGCCGAGCTTTCGCAAAAAATGGCCCTCCAAAAGGAACAGCGCCATGATCACCTAAAGTCAAAAAATGATATTCATGAAAATGATTTAAATCATTTGCGTGATGCCCTAGAGGCTGGGCAGTATGTCGCTCAAAAATATCACTGGGAAGTAGTTGATTGTGATGATGGTACTGGTCACATCAGATCAATTGCAGATATTCATGGGGAAATTTGTCAGAAGTTAAAAAAGTATATATAGTTAAGATATGTCAAAATACGAAACAATCATCGGTTTAGAAATTCACTTGCAATTGAAAACTAAAAGCAAGATGTTTTGCTCTTGCTCCAATGATGGTGAAAATCAAAAAGCCAACACCACTGTCTGTCCAATTTGTCTGGGACATCCTGGTACTTTGCCGGTGGTAAATCATGAGGCTATCAAGTTAGCCGTGCTTTTGTCTACGGCTCTGGGATTCAAAATAAATAAAAAATCTAAATTTGATCGCAAAAATTATTTTTATCCTGACCTGCCAAAGGGCTATCAGATTTCTCAGTTTGATGAGCCGTTAGCTTCTGACGGTCATCTGATCATTGAACACAATGACAAAAAAATGCGCATCGGCATCGAGCGTTTGCATGTCGAGGAGGATTCAGCTAAAAATATTCATCGTAAAAATGAAACCCTAGTTGATTTTAATCGCGCTGGCACACCGCTGGCGGAGATTGTGACCAAGCCAGATTTTAGAGATCCTACGCAAGCCAAAATATTTGCTCAAGAGCTGCGCTTGATTGCTCGCCATTTGGGCGTCTCCGATGCTGATATGGAAAAAGGTCATATGAGGTGTGATGCTAATATATCTTTAAGACCAAAAGGTGATACTAAATTATACGCTAAGACAGAAATTAAAAATATTAATTCTTTCAAGTCTTTGGAAAAAGCTCTGCTTTTTGAAGTAGAGCGTCAGACCAAGCTCTGGGACAAAAAACAAGCACCAAAAATCACTGCCACGCGGGGCTGGGATGATGACCAGCAGATTACAGTCGAGCAGAGGACCAAAGAGGGTTCAGCTGACTATCGCTATTTTCCAGAGCCGGATTTGCCACCCCTGATTATTGATAAAGAAATTTTAGATTTTGCTAAAAAAAATTTGCCAGAGCTACCACTAGCCAAACAATTTCGTTTTCGCAAAGAGTATGGTCTAAATAGCGAAGAAGCTAGATTTTTGGTCAATGAAAAATTTTGGTCAGGCTACTATGAAGAAGTGATGAGTGAATTACGCGCTTGGCTCTGTCGTGATGAAAAGATTCATCCTGATAGTGATGAGGCTGATAAAATATGGGAATTACACAAAGCCAAATTTGCTCGTCTGACTTTTACTTGGTTGAGCAATGAATTGTTTAAATTGCTGGGTAATTATTCGGATTTTCATAAAGTAAAAATCAGCCCCGAAAATATGGCTGAATTGATCAAATTAGTTTATCAAAAGAAAATCAATAATCCGAGTGCACAAAGCATTTTGGCGAAGATGGTAAAAACTGGCGATGATCCATCAGCTTTAGCCGAGAAGATGGATATAGCACAAATTGATGATACTGGTACGCTAGAAGACATGGTGATGAAAATCATCATGCTCCATCCTCAGCAAGCAGAGCAATATCGTTCTGGTAAAGTAGCTCTTTTGCAGTTTTTCTTGGGGCAAGTGATGCGAGAAAGTAAAGGTAAGGCTAACCCTCAAAAGATAGAGGAGATCATCAAGGAGATGTTAAAATAATCTTCTTTGTGTTATAATTTATTTAGTTTTCGTAATAATTAAGTCTTTTTATATATATGTTTACAAATATACCTAAAAACAAAGTCTTTTGGCTTGGTCTTTTTTTGTTGAGCTTCCTCCTCAGCATAAACTCTAGTCAAGCAGCCAGCTCTCTAGGCTCTCGTCTTTCAGGCTACATCCTCCTCCAAGTAGAATCACTAGGAGAAGCTTGGTATATCATCCCCAAAGAACAGAAAAGAGTCTACCTCCAAAATGGTAGTGTAGCCTACCAAGCTATGCGTGAACTCTCCTTAGGTATTACCAATAGCAATCTCGCTAAAATACCAGTAGGCATAGAACCAAGGTTTAATGATGTAGATACAGACTCTGATGGCCTCTCTGACAATCTAGAAAAAGGATTAGATACTGATCCTAATAAAGCAGACACTGATAATGATGGCTTCTCTGATGGCAATGAAATAAAGAATAACTATAGCCCTTTAGGACCAAACAAACTAAGCTATGATAATACTTTAGTTAATAGACTAAAAGGATATATCCTTTTGCAAGTAGAAAAACAAGGACAAGCTTGGTATCTAAATCCTAAAGACGGTAAAAGATACTACATGCAGGATGGAGAAGCAGCCTACAATATCATGAGATTCCTATCTTTAGGTATTACTAATAATAATCTTAAGTTAATACCGATTTCAGACAGAAAGTTTACTAGTACCAACAATGGTAATTCTGATAACCAAGCTAATCAGAATAATAACAATAACAACTCTACCTCAACTCCTTCTGGTAATAACAACAACTCTACTTCTACTTCAACGACTACCCCTCCGGGTAATGGTAATGGCGGTGGAGGCGGAGGCGGTGGAGGCGGTGGCGGCGGAGGTGGCTCCAATCCACCAAGCGCTGACACTCAAGTACCCACAACACCGA
>CAYUER010000037.1:0-3787 GCA_964443785.1 uncultured Gammaproteobacteria bacterium | reverse complement strand
CAGTCAAGGCTCGTGAGCTCTGGGAAAAAATCATAGTATCTGCTCACTCTAGCGCTGAGCCAGGCATAGTCTTCATGGAGCGCTACAACAAACTCTCCAACTCTCACTACTTCAACAAAGTAATAGCCACCAATCCTTGTGGTGAACAAGGCTTGCCAGGCTGGGGTGTCTGCAACTTGGGACATCTCTACCTCGCTTCCTTTGCCAAAGAAGTCAGTCAGGATGAGCTAGGCCCAATCTACCAGATGGACTGGGACACTCTCAAGAAATCATCGGCTGCCCTGACTCGCTTCCTCGATAATGTCATAGACCTGACTCCCTACCACTTCAAAGAAAACGAAACCAACCAAAAAAATGAAAGAAGAATTGGTGGTGGCACTCTAGGCTTGGGCGAACTATTGATCAAGCTCCGACTCCGCTACGGCTCTAGCGAAGCTACGCAGTTTATCGATCGCCTCTACCAGACCATCACGGTCGAGATGTACAAAGAGTCTACACGCTTAGCTAAAGAAAAAGGTGCTTTCCCTAAATTTGAAACTGAAAAATTCCTCGACTCTGGCTTTATCAAAACTCTACCCGAAGATGTCATCCAACTCATCAAAGAAAATGGCATCCGCAATGTAACCCTCACTACCCAAGCACCAACTGGCACTGTCGGCTCCATGCTCGGCACCTCGACTGGTATCGAGCCCTACTACGCCTTCAAATTCTATCGCCAATCACGCTTGGGCTTTCACGAAGTCTTCATCCCACTAGCTGACAAATACACTCACAATGGCGAGCTACCAGAATTCTTTGTCTCGGCTATGGACCTAGCGCCAATGGATCACATCAAAGTCCAAGCCGCTGTCCAGCGCTGGACTGACTCCTCTATCTCCAAGACCGCTAATGCTCCAGCTGACTTTACCATCGAGCAGACAGCAGAGCTCTACGAAAAGGCCTATGAGCTCGGCTGCAAAGGCGTGACTATCTACCGTGACTCCAGTCGCACTGAACAAGTGCTCTCCCTAGACAAAGAAACTGAAAAGAAAAACCTCGCCTACAATGGTGGCGACAAGACAGAGGTAGAAAAAGTGACAGTCAAAGTAGCTATCACTCCGCCAATAGAAGTGACCGAGCAAATAGTGGAAATCCAAAATCCCCACAAGCACGCTGAAGTAGCCAAAGAAATCCTGATCGAAGAGCTGGGTGATGAATATGGCACTGGAGTTGGCAAAATCTGTCCCAACTGTCGCTTGGGCGTAATGGTAAAAATGGGTGGCTGTACTGAATGCTCCAAACAATGTGGCATGAAGGGTGCGTGTGACATGAAATAATCTGATATAATTAATACATGAATAGCTTTGAATCAAACAAATATTCACCTATAGAAAATTCTGGCGGTGGAAACCCTGAACAAGAAAAACTTCCGCCAGAAATAAAGTTTGGTTTAAGCAAAGAAAGTGATATCAATATTTTCCTGATGTTTTGGAAAGCTGGTAAATCTGTACATCCTGATTTAGATTATCTTTTGGAGATCAAGGATGAAGAGCAAGTGCGTAAAGAAGTAGAAAAATTTGTAGATCAATTCTACAAAAGTGAAGAAAGTGGTATTGCAGAAAAATTCCAAGCCGGACAACAAGAATGGCAAAATCTAGCACCTATATTCTTTGATAAAGTAAATAAATTTTTTCATGGCTATGCTTGGCCACAAATACCCAATAAAGAAAATAGGGATCAGTATGAAGCCTGGGGCACAATCTGGCACACCTATCCTCGTCAGATAAACAACCAACGCTTTGCTGTGCCCGTCAACCCCAAATTCAACACTCCCAATATGCCATCAGTCGTAGCCCACGAAATGCTACACTTCATCACCTATGATTATTTACAAAAAAAGTACGGACTAAAAAGCAGTGAAGCTGGCGATGCTGATAATACTTTTTGGCAATTCACCGAAACTCTCAATGCCCTGATAGAAGAAGACGAAATGTGGCAAGAATTTATGTACAATGGTCGCCAGCCAGACCGCAAGCCAGAATGTGAAGAGATGTACAAAAAAATGAAACCAATCTGGGATCAAAACAAAGATATTGATAATCTAGTCCGTCAAATATTTAATGTAAGTTAAAATTAAGCCCCTGCCATTGAGGTGGGGGTTTATAGTCTGTATATACCATGTTATGCAACGTTACAATAATAAATATGTATGCTAACAATAGAACATAGAACAAAAAATAAATTACCAAAAATAGAAAAAAATAACCCTATTAATATCACTTGTTATTTGTGCAATAGTATATCAACATCTTTAACAGAAGAACACGTTATACCAAAAATAATATTTCGTCCAAATAAACCAAGCCATTATACAAAATTATATGCATGCAAAAAATGTAACCAAGAAAAAGGTAAAAATGACGAACGCATCTCTAGATTCTTGCAAGCAACTTCATTTTCAAAAGAATCTGAGGCAGGAATTCAAAAAATGATTAACGGGGCGATAAAAGGAAATGGTGTTGGCCTAGTCAAAAGCATGGCAAAAAATATTGAAAAAAGAAATATCACAATGCATGATTGACAAAATTTAAATGGTGTAGATGTTATTAAAATGGATATAAATCAAATAAATAATTTTTTTATTACTATTGCCAAGGGCCTATATGTACGGACTAGTCTACAACTATACGATTGGGATGGATATGAGATTAAATGTAATTTTGAACAAATTATACAAGATCAAAAATTATTAAATGAAAAGGCGCTGTCTGAATTAACAAAAATAGCTAGATTCATGGAATACTGGAAATCGTACTTCTATTATTCAGGTGATTATGTTAAGAACCTGTCTTTTTGGCAATTAGTTTTTTATAATTCTTACAATGTCTACGTTACATTTGAAAAAAAATCTTAATAAAATGCCAAACAAAAAAATAAGAGTTGGAATATTATTTGGCGGAAAATCTGCCGAACATGAAGTGTCTTTGCAATCAGCTAAGAATGTTTTTGACGCTATTGATAAATCAAAGTATGAAGCAATTTTAATTGGCATTAATAAATCTGGTAAATGGCTTTTAAATCAACAATCTGAATTTTTATTAAACGCTAATAATCCTAAACTAATAAAACTCAACCAAGCTAGTGATCAGGTGGTACTCGCTCCCCAAAGTAATGGACAAATAGCCAATTTAAACCAAAATAACAGTGACTTAAAAATTGATGTAGTATTCCCGATTTTACATGGACCATTTGGTGAAGATGGTACGGTCCAAGGTTTATTAAAACTAGCCAATATTCCTTTTGTAGGCGCTGACGTCTTAGGTTCAGCCGTCGGTATGGACAAAGAAATAATGAAAAAATTATTAAGAGATGCTGATATAAAAATTGGAAAATTTATTACTTTAAGACATTATGAAAAATTACCAAACTATTCTGATATCACTGATAATTTAGGCTCACCATTTTTTATCAAGCCAGCCAACATGGGATCATCAGTTGGTATCAGTAAAATTCATGATGAAGTTGAATATTTGGCTGGTGTAAAAAATGCTTTCCAATATGACACTAAAATAATAATAGAAGAATACATTGAGGGTCGAGAAATAGAATGTGCCGTATTGGGTAATGAAAATCCTCAAGCCTCTGTCGTCGGTGAAATCATTGCTAGTCATGAATTTTATTCCTACGAAGCAAAATACATAGACGAAAAAGGTGCTAAACTTGAAATACCAGCCAAAATTCCTGTTGATACAGCTGAACTAATTCGTTCTACTGCTCTGCAAGTATTTAAAACACTAAATTGTGAGGG
>CAYUER010000036.1:0-4296 GCA_964443785.1 uncultured Gammaproteobacteria bacterium | reverse complement strand
GCTTTTTTTATTTTATCTAGTTCAAATATTCTGATAGCATCACGCAGATAACAAAAAGCTTTTATTTTAGAACCATTGATATTTTGAATATCAATCTTGCGCTTGCTAGTCTTGCCCTGCTCATCAATATAATCAATCTCTAGCTGATCGCCATTTTTCAGGGCAGACCTCACTATCTCCTCGACCGAAGTGGTATCGCTTTTTTTCCAACGAGAAATTATTTTTTCTTTTTGACCAGAATTGCTATACCAGATATAGCCATGGTCAAGACCGTACTCATACACCTCGCGAGTGACCTTGACATCATCAAGACAATATTTGATCAAATTGTCCCAATCTTTATTTTTGAAATACATGATGGCATCCAGACCAGAGCCAGACTTACCATAACCCAAAGTACTCTGAGCCACACTCTCCAGCTTCAATCTGTGGCCTAGAGCATAAACGATCTCCTCCAAAATATCTAAGTGAGGAATAGTGTTTAAATCAAAATCTTTGTAATAGGGCTGCAAAACTGGAAAGTCAAAACTCTTGCTATTGAAACCAATCACTAGCTCGGTATTTTTCAATAACTCCAAAAGCTCAGGAAACTCCTCTTCTTTGAAACCACGATAAGAGTCCCGATTGTAAGAATAAACACCAACCAAAGAAACACCCAATAAATGACGATTGTGTTGACCACCTACTTCGTCAAAAGTTTTTTTGGTCTCTAAGTCTAAAACTATTGTGTCCTTCTTTTCCATCATGATTATATAAAAATTGCTTACCTATTATAACAAAATTTATCAGTGCTAAGCAATGCTAAAATAAAAAGGATTAGCCTGAGTTTATCGAAGGCTACCACTCGCTGACATCTGGCAAAAATCCATCACTATCTCCAGAGTGATCATCAAATTCGGTGATATACTGGACATCACTATCCGATTTCCAAGCAGTAGATTTGGCTAGCTGGTTGTAGCTCAACAAGCGACCATCTAGGTCAGCTAAAAATTCTGAAGGCTGGAGCATCTTGAAACCACTAAAACTCAAATCAGCCATCGGATAGACTAAATACAATTGCTTTTTGGCGCGAGTGACCGCCACATAAAACAAACGCCTTTCTTCTTCTTGCTCCTCTTCACTGACAGCCATCGGATGTGGGAAACTTTGATCAGTCAGATTCATGATAAAGACGGCCTGCCATTCTAGACCCTTGGCCTGATGAACAGTGCTCAAGATCACACTATTTCTTTTATCACCACTATTCACTTCGGCAAACTGCTCCTGCAAAGTAATCTCCGTCAAGAAAGTGCTCAAATCTTGATAGTTGCTAGCAAAAACTTTTAGCTGCTCCAAATCCTCCATCCGATCATAAAAATCAGTGTAAGCACTTTTTAAATAGGTGCCGTATTCATCAATAATAATTTCTAACAACTCTATCAAATTATTATCTCTTTTGGTCAACATCTTTTCCAAAGCAGTCGTAATATAAGAAAAACTTTTTTGGGCACTTTGACTCAAGCGGATATTTAAATTTTTTAGCTCCAAATTACCTTGGCTGACTATGGCCTCATATATTTTCTGGGCAGCGGCTGGACCGACACCTTCATAAAGCTGTAAAATCCTGCGCCAAGATATTTCATCATTGATATTGTAAAGTATACGCAACCAAGCCAAGACATCTTTGACATGAGCGCGTTCAAAAAACTTCATACCGCCTCTGAGCTCATAGGCAATCTGCCTTCTATTGAGCTCCATTTCCAAATATTGGGAGTGATGAGTAGCTCGAAACAAAACCGCAATATCAGAGGGCTCCAGTCCGTCAGCTAACAAGCCTTGGATACGATCAGCGATGAAACTTGCTTCTTCACGATTGGTCTTGATAGCTATTAATTCTGGCTTGATATATTTGGGGATCACAGCCTGCAAGTTTTTGGCAAACTGCTTGGTGTTGCTAGCAATGATGGCATTGGCTAGCTCCACTATCTCTGGCGTCGAGCGATAATTAATCTCCAGTTTGTGCACCTGACAATTGGCAAAGACCTGTGGGAAATCAAAAATATTTTGGATATTGGCTGCCCGGAAAGAATAGATACTTTGCGCATCATCACCGACTACTAAAATATTTTTGTGTTCCTTGGCTAGGTTGAAAATAATCTTGGCTTGCAAAGTGTTAGTGTCTTGATATTCATCGACTAAAACATGCTCCCATTTTTTGGCTAGCACCTGACCAACATGGGGATCCTCAGTCAGTCTATACCAATATAAAAGCAAATCGTCAAAATCCAAAAGCTTAGCTGCCGTTTTACGCTTGGCAAATTCTCCTTGGATTTTTTCAAAATATTCCTGGAGTGGCTGCCAATCTGGAAATTTCCTCTCTAGACTCTCTTCGATAGTAATCTGCGAGTTGGTAGCAAAACTCAATACTTCGTTGACTATACTGGGTGATGGCAGGCGCTTGATATCTAGTGAACCAAAAATTTCTTTGATGATATTTTTGAGCAGAGCTTTTTTGTCATCTTCATCCATGATGCTAAAATCTCTAGGCACACCCACTGCCTCTCCATATATACGCAATAGCCTACTGGCTAGTGAATGAAAAGTCCCAGCCCAGAGACTAAGCTTTTGATCCTGCGGTAAGTGTAAAAGACTTTTAACTCTGGCAATCATCTCGCTGGAAGCTTTGTTGGTAAAAGTCACTAAAAGTATTTTCTCTGGTGCTACATTTTTGGCTAGTAGCCAAGCCACACGATACACCAGCGTCCTAGTCTTACCAGAACCAGCACCAGCCAAAACTAAATGAGGCCCCGCTGGGGCACTGACAACGGCGTATTGCTCGGCATTAAGTTCTTTTTCAAAATCTATATTTATCATAAACCCGGTTAGAAATTCACAAAAAATTATTAAACACAAACGCGAAAATGATTGTTTCCCCATTTTACAATAATTTCTAACGGGGTAAAGTAGACATATTATAACCAATCGTTGATTTTTATACAAATATATGTTTTAATGCTCGATATAAAGATAAACTATGTCATTTTCATTAGGAATTGTCGGCCTGCCAAATGTCGGAAAATCAACCATTTTCAAGGCCCTGACCAAAAATAAAGTAGATATTGCCAACTACCCATTCTGCACCATTGATCCCAATGTCGGAGTGGTAGCAGTGCCTGATAATCGTCTAGACCAACTAGCGAAAATTTCTAATTCGGAAAAAGTTGTCCCAACTACTATTGAGTTTGTCGATATTGCCGGTCTGGTCAAAGGTGCTAGTGAGGGGCAAGGTTTGGGTAATAAATTTTTAGCTAACATCCGAGAGGTAGATGCCATAGTCCAAGTAGTCAGAAATTTTTCTGATGGTAATGTCATCCATGTCCATGGCAATATAGACCCCGAGTATGACAAACAAATCATCAATTTAGAATTGATTCTTTCTGATCTTGATAGCTTGACTAAATATCTAGACAAAGTGACTAGCAAGATGAAGGGTACTTATGAAAAATCTCTAGATCAAGAAAAAGCCGCACTGGAAAAAGCGCGCACTATGCTCGAAAATAACCAGCTCCTAAATCAAGAAAATTGGACGGCTGAAGAATACAAAATTTTAAAAATTTTAAACCCTCTGACTTTAAAGCCAATCATCTATCTTTACAACATTGATGAAAACGCTGTTGATAAAGATCTACAATTACCAGATAATGCTATCGCTGTCTGCGCCAAAATAGAAGCCGAGCTAGCTGACTTGAGTCCTGAGGAAGCCCAAGAATATCTCACTGAACTAGGCATCAAAACCAGTGGCTTAGATTCCTTGATCCAAGCCAGCTACAAACTCTTGGGTCTCATCACCTTTATCACTACTGGGCCAATGGAGAGCAAGGCTTGGACAGTAGTGCGCGGTGCCAAAGCTCCCCAAGCCGCTGGCGTCATCCACACTGATTTTGAAAAAGGCTTTATCCGGGCGGAAGTAGTCAACTGGCAAGATATCATCACTTGTGGCGGCTGGAACCAAGCTAAGGAAAAAGGCTTGATCCGCATGGAAGGTAAAGAATATGAGATTAAAGATGGTGACACGGTGCATTTTCATTTCAATTAATTTTTTCTAAACTATTTTTGTGCTATAATACCTTTGTTGATGGTTCGTTAGACACTTTTTGAGCAGCCATGAGGTATAACTAAAACATCCCCGCTCATAAAAAAGCAGGATAAAACAAAAAATAATAGTTGTCCTTGATGGAAAAGCTTGAAAAAAAGACAATTGAATACCATAGCATGGAAGTTTCTTAAAAACACTAGTACCAACCAGGTACTAGTGTT
>CAYUER010000035.1:0-4550 GCA_964443785.1 uncultured Gammaproteobacteria bacterium | reverse complement strand
TTTACTCCAAATGCATTTCCGTTTTTAAATTTTCTAATAGTTTAGATACTTGTTCTTGAGAGTGATATTTTTTATCACTGATAATAATCTGAGCCCAATGCTGGGCTTTTTTGATGAGCTCAGTATCAGAGAGCTTAGCTATTTTGAGCGGCATCAAGCCAGTCTGCTTGGTACCAAATATTTCTCCAGCACCTCTGAGTTCTAGGTCCAGCTCAGCCAATTTGAAGCCGTCATTTTCTTGGCTGAATATTTTTAGTCTCTTGGTATTTTGTTGGCTCGGCTCACTGGTAAAGAGCAGGCAAAAACTTTCTAGGCTATTGCGTCCTACGCGGCCACGAAATTGGTGTAGCTGAGACAAGCCAAATCTCTCAGCGCTTTCGATGATCATCAGAGTAGCGTCTGGTATATCGACACCCACTTCTATTACTGAGGTTGCGACCAGAATCGCATATTTTTTATTTTTGAAATCAGCCATGATTTTATTTTTTTCTTCACTTTTCATTTGTCCGTGGAGCATGGCTATTTCAAGATCAGAAAAAACTTCATTTTTTAATTTTTCGTATTCGGCTGTGACGGATTTTGCTCCTAGCAGATCATTGTCGTCGATCAGCGGGCAGATGACAAAAGCTTGTTGGCCGGCTGTAATTTTTTCACGAATAAAATCATAAGCGTCTAGGCGTTTTTTTTCTGGCACCAAAAAAGTTTTTATTTTTTTACGGCCAGGCGGCTTACTCTTGATCAGTGATATGTCTAGGTCACCATAGAGCGTCAGAGCTAGAGTGCGGGGGATGGGCGTAGCCGTCATTGATAAAAGATGTGGTACTATGTTTTGTTTATTTTTGGTTTTGAGAGCCTGTCTTTGTTTGACACCAAAACGATGCTGTTCATCAATGATGACTAGAGCAAGATTTTGGTAGGTTATTTTTTCTTGAATCAAGCTATGTGTGCCAAAAATCAATTTGATCTTACCGCTATTCAATAAGTGTTGTATTTCTTGG
Organism: uncultured Gammaproteobacteria bacterium; assembly: GCA_964443785.1. Lineage (GTDB taxonomy): Bacteria > Patescibacteriota > Patescibacteriia > UBA1558 > GWA2-36-10 > CALMZN01. Next base: position 3,552 of record CAYUER010000035.1, on the reverse strand, counting down.
GGGCTAGATTTTTTTTCTAAACCAAGCAGATGTTGACTATTGCTCAGTAGAGCAGTATTTTTGGCTAGTATTGTCGGCCAGAGCTTGATGGCATTGAGGTAGTGTTGGCGAGCCAATATCTCAGTTGGTGCCATGAAGGCTACTTGATATCCGAGCTTGGTAGCCTGCAAGGCAGCAAGCAAGGCTACTATAGTTTTGCCTGAGCCAACATCACCTTCTAACAATCTATTCATTGGCTGCTCTAGTGCTAGGTCACGACTGATTTCGTCGAGAGTCTGGACCTGATCAAAAGTCAGTTTAAAGGGCAATTTTTTGAGCAGTTGGTAGAGAAATTTTTCATTGCTAACTATTTTGTGACTATTATTTTTTTGGTAATCTTTTTTGGCTAGCTGATATTTTAATTGGAGATAGAGTAGCTCCTGAAATTTTAGACGGGCAATTGCTTTGTCTAGATGTTCAGTATCACTAGGAAAATGTATTTGCTCTAGAGCTTCAAAGAGCCAAGGATACTTTTCTTTATTTAGTATTTCTACTGGAAAGGGATCTTCGACTTCGGGGGCAATTTTCAAGGCTTTGTCTATGACAAAACGCAGTTGTTTTTGGGTAATTTTGCCACTGAGATGATAGCTGGGGACTAGGCGCGCACTGTGCAGAGGGCGATCTTTGACTTTTTCATGACCTGGGCTTGCTAGATAGTATTTATGATCTTTGATTTGCATTTTGCCACTCAAAAAAATTTCATCGCCAACTTTTAATATTTGGCTGATAAATTTTTGATTGAACCAAGTTGCCTTGATATCATCTTGACCATCAGTAGCTGTAATTTCGGTGATTATCAATTTTCTTTTCCAAGAACGGAAAGAGCGTATTTTTGTGATGCGGACTTTGGTAGTACTGATCTCTCCCTCGGCTATTTCCGCTATATTTTTGACTAGGCTCAAATCTTCATAATTTTTGGGGAAATACCACAACAAGTCACCAACAGTTTTGATGCCTAGTTTATAAAAATCACGCTGTAAACTTTGAGTGATAGCGTGTAATTCAGCTAGTGGCGTATTGTAGTAAAAGTTTTTCATACTATAGGCCAAATAAGCTGAACACGGCGGTTCAGCTTATGATGATTTAGGCGAGCTTGATTTTATAATTTGAAAATTTTTGATAAAGATTCACTAGTGGGCATTTCTTCTTTTTCTAGATCTTCTTTGAGGTAGCGGAGTAATATTTCACGTATTTCGATGGGGTTTTCATCTTCCAAGGGGATGATGATGAGGGGCTTGAGAATATTTTTTGGCTGGAAATATAGATTTTTTACTTTAGGTGGGAAATAGATGAGATAAAAGTTATCCAGAGAATTGTATTCTATCAATTTATTGTTGATCACTATACCGTCTTCGGTCAAAAAAATAGTAAAATTTTCTATTTCTTTGCGTTCATAATAAAAATATAAAATCAAGAATAAAGCTATGAGGATGATAAAAAGATAATTGCCCTTGTCTACAGTCAAGCTAAAAGGTTGACCAGCTATTTTGAAGAGAGTGATATCTAAGCCAAAAATAGAGAGGAGAACAATGATTAGTAGTACCAAAGAGGCAAAAACATACCAGCGTAAACTGCGTTCGTGTTTGATGTGCTCAGGAAACTCCCAGCTTGCCAATGTTTGCCCGTACTCTATTTGCTCTTTTTCTGAGGAGGGCATTTTTTGTTCATTGTCCATATGATTTTTTATAGCTTGTGTCTATTAAATTTGCGCATAGTAGATTTTGGTATTTGCCTTGGTATAGTCGCCTAGGAACTATGCTGGTTTTTTAATTATAACATATTTGGCTTAAAATAAAAAAGCAGTACAGCTTGCTTGGCCTCAAATTTTTTTAGGATCATTATTTATATATTGACTAATTGGTGATTTTGTGATATATTAATTTTTCTTTTGTTCCCCCGTCACCAAGTACCTCAGAGCCTTGAAGGAGCGCACATGGGGCTGATCATGTCGGACTTTTACGAAACTCTCCGGCAGGGGGTGGATGATGCCACCTCGCAGATTCCGGTCACACAGGAGAAGACCGAGGCTCTTCGGCCTTTGATCGAGGATGTCGATTATATCAGTCACGCAGTGGCTTGCCTCTGCGCTTTGCTGCTTCGCTATCCGGAGCCTCAGCTGATCAAGCTGACGATCCAGCGCTTGCTGGATCTCAGGCCTCAGACCATGGGCCTGGACTACCGGCGCTGGAAGAAGGAAGTGCACGACCTGAGCGTGGCCTTGCGCGGTCACTACTGGGGCGAATATTTTCGCCAGCAGTTGACACATACCTACCCCAAGGTGGCTATGAACATCTGGGGTGTCGAGGTCATGAGAGTGGCTAGCTAGGGTGTCTTGAGTGATACCTGAGCTTGCGCCCCGAATCAAAGATTCGGGGCGCTTCTTTAATATATTAATATATTGAAAAAAAATAAAACACCCAGCACATAAAGCATTGGGCATTTATTAGATATTTTATATTGGCGGAGGCGAGAGGATTCGAACCTCTGAGGCCCTTATCAGACCTAGCAGTTTTCAAGACTGCCCCGTTCAACCACTCTGGCACGCCTCCTGATGATGGTGACCCCGGCAGGAATCGAACCTGCAACCTTTTGGACCGCAACCAAACGCTCTATCCATTGAGCTACGAGGCCATGTAAAATACGGTTTATAAAATATTGATTATCAATGGTCAAAATCATCAGAGTAAATTACTTATAGCTACCCGTCTCGCCTTCGGCTCGCCGAGGCGGACGAGGCCATATGAAATTACGCTAGTATTTGTTCAAAATTTTCAAATACCAAGCTATTATAATAGCTTTTCTGCATTTTGTCCAGCCCAGATGAGGTGGATATTGGCGGTTTAAAAATGCTTATTTTAATTGTTTTCTTTACTCTTTTTGTGAATAATATTATAATTTGCTTAGTTTTATTTTCGGTGCTTTTAAAATAATATGATAGATTCAAAAATAAAAACAATTTTAGAAAACATTGACGCCCTCCATGATTCCTTGCAAAAAGAATATGATCGGCTAGCCAAAAAATACGGCTTTTCAATCAAGCAACGACGCATTATTTTTTTAAAAAAATTTAATGATCGTAATAGAAGCCTGCGCATACCAACATGGCGCTACGCTGTGCCTAGAAATATTCGTCACTTTGTATCAATACCTTTTATTTACATGATGATTGTGCCAGCTTTGATTCTGGATATTTTTGTGAGTGTGTACAATGGAGTAGCTTTACCGCTCTATCACATTCCCAAAGTATCGCGCAAGGATCATTTTATTTTTGATCGACAGTTTTTGGCCTATCTTAATGTGATTCAAAAAATCAATTGCGTCTACTGCAGTTATGTCAATGGTTTGTTTGCTTATGCTGCGGAAATAGGAGCGCGCACAGAAAGATACTGGTGTCCAATCAAAGCAGCTCATCGACCAAAATATTATCACTCCTGGTATAAAGATTTTGCAGACTACGGTAACCCTGAGCAGTGGAGTGAAAAATTTAATCAGGCAGATTGCTTTAGACCGCAG
>CAYUER010000034.1:0-4615 GCA_964443785.1 uncultured Gammaproteobacteria bacterium | reverse complement strand
AGATTATTTACAGACGGAGGAGCCAGAGGCAATCCGGGGCCAGCGGCTATTGGCGGTGTGATATATACCGAAGAAAAAGAACTAGAGCGCTTTGGTATTACTATAGGATCTACTACCAACAATCAAGCTGAATATCAAGCCTTGCTTTATGGTATCAATTTAGCGCTCAAGCACGGTATAAAACATCTAGATTGTTATTTGGACAGTGAGCTAGTGGTCAAACAATTAAATAAGGAATATCGCGTCAAAGATCAGGAGTTAGCTAAAATATTTGTCAAAGTGTGGAATTTATTACCTCAATTTACATATATTGCCTTTCATCATGTTGCCAGGGAGAAAAATAAAGTAGCCGATGAAATGGTCAATTTGGCTCTAGACAAAAAAATAAATAATTAGTCTAATAAGATACCATTTATAGCTGTTGATTTTTTGCTTAAAAAATGGTATTTTTTATTTAATGTCGGACAAATATCATTGGCCAATTTTTGGTCATCAGCGAGTCATTAATTTTTTGCAAAATGCTATTGAGCAGGATAGTTTGGCTCATGCTTATTTGTTTTATGGCTCTCGTGGTTTGGGCAAAAAAATGACGGCTGATTATTTTACGCGTAGTATTTTTTGTAGCAGTTTAGACAAAAAACCCTGCGGTCAGTGTCAATCTTGTCTAAAATTCGCCAAAAATACTTATTTAGATTTTTATACTCTTGGTAAAGACGGTCAAGATTTGTCAGTTGATAATATCCGCGAATTTATGCATAGCTTGCAAATGAGCAATATTGCAGGGAGTAAAAAAATAGCTATTATTTATAACATTGAAAAAATAAACATTTTTGGGGCTAACGCCTTACTCAAGACTATCGAAGAGCCGCCTGCTAACACCCATATCATTTTGATATCAGACAACATCAATCTTTTGCCGGCGACAGTGATTTCGCGTTGCCAGTTGATCAAATTCCAAGCTTTAAAAAGAAAAGAAATGGAAGCTTGGATGACTAGCTTTGATTTCAACGAACAAGAACGCCAGACCATCATTAATCTATCTTTTGGTAAGCCGGGATTAGCTATTCAATTGATGGAAGACAATTTGGCTCCTTGGAAAAAAAGCTGTGATTTTATCATCAATTTATTGGCGGCTAACACTTTTAATATTATGCAAGTAATAGAAAAATGGTTTGTCACTTTAAAAAAAGAAAATCCCGAAGCCAAAGTTTCTGACCTGCATCAGGATACGAGAATTTATTTGGATCGTTTGGAGGTATTGATGCGTGATTTGTTGTGGATCAAGCTAGACAAGCCTATTGTCAATGAAATTTTTCAGAATGAACTACAAAATCTTGCCACCACTTACTCTGCTGATGAGCTTTTGCATCATTTGTCCCGCTTGAGTGATTATAAACAAAAATTAAATAACAATGTTAACCCGCAGTTACTGTGGGAGAATATTTTTTTGGGGTTTAAAAATAATAATTAATTTTATGGGGATGAAAAACAAAAAAAATTTAATTAAATTATTTAGCTTGTTTTTTTTGCTGCTATTGGCTTCTGGCTGCACCATCATACCAACTGGATCTTCTAGCAAAAAATCTAAAACGCCAGTTACTTACAACGGCGGTATTTTCCGCACGGGAGAGTTTTCGGTGCAAGCCAATACTTTGAATTGGCAAAAAGTATCTGATGTATACAGCACGGGTGGCAAAGTCCGCACTCTAGATACAGCTTCTATTGTTTCTTATGCCTTGGATCCAAATGACAAAGCGGCCCTCTATATTGGTTCACAAAATGAAGGTCTGTATTATAGCTACAATTATGGCCAGGCTTGGCAACAAACTTTGACTGACAAAGGCTCAGTCAATGCCATCGCTGTCAGTCCAGATCCAGCGACCAACAAATGTACTATTTATGCTGCGACCAACAATTATATTCACTTGACCAAAGATTGTGGTCGTACTTGGCTACCAGTTTATTTTGAAGCTCGACCAAAGATTGTGGTCACTGCCTTGGCTATTCGCAAGGATAATCCCAAAATAGTTTACGCTGGTACCAGTGAAGGCAATTTTATTCGCAGTTTTGACGGTGGTGTCACTTGGGATTCTATCAATCGCTTCAATAACCCTATAGTGCATATTATTATTCAAAACCACATTGACAGTAAGATTATTTATGTAGTCACTCAGTCAGCCGGCATTTTCCGTAGCCCTGATGGCGGTGAGAATCCTGGCCTCTGGGAAAATTTGATGGATTTTTTGGTTGATCAGTCAGAGCTAGCTGATGAAAATAATTACAAAGAATTTGGTAAGGTGAGCGGCTCCAAGAGCTATTTGGCGGTCAGCACTGACAAGAGCGTAGGCGATGGCTTGATCTACGTCAATACTGTCGGTATTTATCGTCTGAAATATGGTGATATGTGGAGACAGCTGAAGCTGATACCACCAAAGAAAAAAGAAACTATCACAGCAGTCGGTGTCAATCCTGACAATACCAAGGAAGTTTTATACGCAAGTACGGGGGCTTTTTACAGGACTTTTGACGCTGGTGAAAACTGGAATATCACTCCACTGCCCAATAGTGGCAAGCCAGTTTGGACTGTATTTTCTGATGACAGTAAATTTTTCTATTTAGCTAATTATTATTATCCACCCAAAAAATAAATTATATGCATCAAACTATTTTGCAAAATCAAGAGCAATTTGAGAGGACTATAGAATTTCTGAAAAATGATATCAATACTTTACGCACTGGTCGTATTTCTCCCAGTGTCGTGGAAAAAATCAAAGTAGAGGCCTATGGTACTGTGTCAGAGCTTTTGCAATTAGCAGCTATTTCTTCACCAGAGCCACAGACTATTGCTATCAAGCCATGGGACAAAGGAGTGCTCAAAGATATAGAGCGGGCTATCCAAATATCCGATCTCAATATCAATCCAGTGATGGATAGTGAAGTGATCAGACTCAATTTTCCACCACTGACCGAAGAGCGTCGCAAAGATCTAGTCAAGATTTTACACAAAAAATTGGAAGAAGGTCGTATTATTTTGCGTGGTCAACGTGAAAAAGTCAAAGAAGATATTTTGGCTTTAGAAAAAGACAAGCAGATGTCTGAGGATGAAAAATTTCAAGCTCTAAAAGATTTAGATATCTTGATCAAGGAGTATAATGACAAAATTAAAGAATTGGGGGAGAAAAAAGAGCAAGAAATAATGACGATTTAATTTATGAATACAGCTATTATATTTGTTTTAGTTTTAGGTTTATTGATTTTTGTTCACGAGCTTGGGCATTTTATGACCGCTCGCAAGCTTGGTATTGGTGTTGAGGAATTTGGTTTTGGTTATCCGCCAAGAATTTTTGGTATTTTGGTGACCAAAAAAAAGAAAAATCAAAAGCTTGATGATTCACAAGATGGGCAGAGTGTTGAGTCCAATATTGCTAAGTCATCTAAAAGGTGGAAATTTTTTTGGGGCAATAAAATAAAAAGTGAAGAACTAAATAGAACTACTGAAGATCCAGTGGTTTATTCTTTGAATTTGTTGCCTTTGGGCGGATTTGTCAAAATACTAGGTGAAAATGGCGAGCAAAGTGCCAATCCAGAAAATTTTGCTAATCAAGCTGCCTGGAAAAGATCTTTGGTTTTGTCGGCCGGTGTTATTATGAATTTTATTTTTGCTTTTGTGCTTTTATCAATTGGTTTTTTCTTGGGTTTGCCACAGACCATTGATCAAAATACCCCCAAAGACAAGGTGAGCAATCAAAATGTGGTGATTGTGGAGATTTTGCCAGGTAGTCCCGCTGCTGAGCAGGGCCTCAAAGTCAATGACACTGTTTTGGCTATTGATGGCGAGACAGTCAAAAATACTGACGAAGTTTTTTCTAAAATCAAGGTCAATCAAACTTTGACCCTAACCATCGAAAGAGAAAAGGCTAAGCAAGATATCAAAATAGAACCAAAAATAATGCCTGATCAGGAAAAGCCAGTCATTGGCGTGGCCATGGTCGATACGGGTGTAGTCAAATATGGATTTTTTGGTAGTATTTGGCAGGGGCTGAGAGCGACTGTTGTTTTGTCTGGTCGAGTATTGGAGGCTTTTTATGCCTTGATTGCCAATCTACTCACCAAGGGTCAGGTTTCAGCTGATTTGTCTGGTCCTATTGGCGTGGCAGTGATCACTGGACAGGTCGCAGAGATGGGCTTTATTTATTTATTACAATTTGCAGCGATTCTTTCTATCAATCTAGGTATTATCAATATCATACCTTTTCCAGCTCTAGATGGCGGTCGCTTGCTTTTTGTAGCGATTGAAAAGATTAGGCGCAAAAAAGTTGATGAAAAAATAGAAGGGATTGCCCATAATGTTGGTTTTATTTTATTGATGCTTTTGGTGGCAGTGATTACTTATCGTGATATTTCCAATTATGGTGCTGGATTTTTAGACAAAATTAAAAATTTATTTTAAGATGAATTTTTCAGTCAAAGATATTTTTGGTAATCATTTGCTATTGTTTCGCCAATTGGGCTATCATCCCAGTAGGCATAGTGATAGTTTTATCCGGCGTTTGGGAGCTGGCCTTTATCCGCGTTTTCATGCCTATATCCGTTCAGAAGCTGGGCGTTTGATTAT
>CAYUER010000033.1:2980-4899 GCA_964443785.1 uncultured Gammaproteobacteria bacterium | reverse complement strand
CTACATTAAAAGTTTTAAATCAATTGAAAATGGCTACTAAAAAACAAATAATTTTGGTCACTGGTGGAGCTGGCTTTATTGGCTCACACCTGATAGAAGAGCTGGTCAAAAACAAAAACAACCAGGTCATTTCTCTGGATAATTATTTTACTGGCACTGCCAAAAATCACATCAAGGGCGCCAGATACATCAAGGGCCACACCAAAGACATTACCAAACACATCAAAGTAAAACCCGATATCATCTATCACCTGGGTGAATATTCCCGCGTGGCTGCTAGTTTAGATGAGCCAAATTTAGTCTGGGATCTAAACATTGCTGGTACTTTGGGGGTCTTAGAATTTTGGCGAAAACATAAATGCAAACTAGTCTATGCTGGCTCCTCTACCAAGTTTCACTCTCGCGACCTAGCGCCATACACTTGGGCTAAAGCTACTAACTCTGAATTAATAAAAAATTACAGCCACTGGTATTCTTTGGACTATGCCACTGTTTATTTTTATAATGTCTATGGTCCACGTGAACGTGCTGGCCAATTTACTGGCGCTTATGGCACAGTGATTGGTACTTTTATCAGTCGCTATAAACAAGGCAAGTCCCTAGAAGTCAGAAAACCTGGCACGCAAACTCGCGCCTTTACTCATGTCTATGACACAGTGGCTGGTATTATCTTGGCTGGTCAAAAAGGTCATGGTGACAACTACGGTATTTGTGCTAAAGAAGCATATTCACTTTTGGATGTCGCTCAGATGCTGGGCGGCAAAATAAAAATGTTGCCCCAGACAAAAACTAGTCGCTCGACTGAAGCAGTTGACCCAAAAGAAATCAAAAAACTTGGTTGGAAACAAAAATATACGCTCAAGCAATATATTGAGGAAATTAAAAAATAACTTTATGAAAAAAATATTAATTTTCTCTCTGGCTTACTACCCAAACCAAACTTCTGGCGCTGAAGCAGCGATCAAAGAAATTACTGATCGGATTGCTCCTACTGAATTTGAATTCCACTTAATAACCTTGCGTTATAATTCTTTACTCCCTAAAACTGAAAAAATTGGCAATGTTTTAGTGCATCGCATCGGCTTGACCAAAAAAAATCCAAGTTTTGAAGATTTAGGCAAAATGCCTTTGGATCTGAATAAACCTATATATCAATTTTTAGCTGCTATCAAAGCTAACCAATTGCATGCAAAATACAAATATGATGCTATCTGGGCTATGATGGCTCACTCCGCTGGCGTACCAGCAGCTATTTTTAAGCTGACTAACCCCAAAGTAAAATACTTTTTAACTTTACAAGAAGGGGATCCTACTGACTATATTGAAAAAACCATGAAACCCCTATGGCCCTTGTTTACTAGGGCTTTTACCAAAGCTAATAAAGTACAAGCTATCTCCACTTTTTTGGCTGACTGGGCTAAAAAAAGAAATGTACCAGCTAATAAAATAGAATTAATCCATAATGGTGCCAATCCTCGTGATTTAGCAGAATCTGCCTCTGAAGGTGAAATAACCGAAATCAAACAAAAACTTGGCAAAAAGCCGGAAGATATTTACCTAGTAAACACTGCTCGCCTAGTCCACCAAAAAGCCAACGATGACACCATTCGAGCTTTAGCTTTATTACCTACTAATATAAAATTCCTAGTAGTAGGAGACGGGCCAGATGAACAAATGTTAAAAGATTTAGCCAAAGAATTAAATTTAGAAAATAGAGTTATTTTTACTGGCCGAGTAGATCGCGCTGAAATAACCAAATACCGTAAAGCTTCGGATATTTTCGTCTGCCCCAGTAGATCAGAGGGTCTGGGTAATGCTTTTTTATCAGCCATGGCCTCTCGCCTACCAGTCATCGCTACCCAAGAGGGCGGTCTAGCTGAATTTATTTTTGATGCTCAAAAAAATCCCGATAAAGAAGC
>CAYUER010000033.1:1590-2880 GCA_964443785.1 uncultured Gammaproteobacteria bacterium | reverse complement strand
CTGATAAAATCCATAATCTAGAAAGTATTATCGAGACACACAAAACCATGGGCTCAGCTATTTGGACAAAGTTTAACCGCGGTAAAGAGCAAAAAATGTGGTTTGAACGAGAAATGTTAAAAGCTTTCCAAGAATCTTGGGATCATCCCATGATCGCTGAATACGAAAAATTATTAAAACAAGTAGAAAAATTAGACTAAACAGAAAAACAACCGGTCAAGTTGTTTTAAGGTACCATCCAGCCGCTCGCGAGCGGCTGGATTTTTAATGTAATTTTTCTTGTCTTTTCTTTTCCTCGACACTACGCAAAGCGTCGCGCTTATTTTTATAGATAGTAATGGACTCTTCATCTAGCTCTTTATCACCAAGTACAGCCGTCAAAAGTTTAGCCCAAAAATTAATGCGCTCTTTATTTAAAACTAGTAAATCATTGTCAGCTCGTGACAAGGTATTAGCATAGTGCCAGATAATTTCTGATAAGCGATACACCCGCATAGCTTGCAAAGATAGTTTTTCTGAAGACGAACGATTTTTTTCAATATAAAACAATAAATACTTAGCCAACTCCGGATTGTAAAGACACATAAAATTGATCAAGCGCGCCCAACTCTCGTGTTTGGAACCAAAGCGTAAAGAGGAATGATCAAGTAGATAAATATTATTTTTGTTAATGCGCAAATTGTGCGGTACAAAATCCCAGTGTGTCAAAAAGCCAGCATACAAATCAATGTTTTTTTTATTTTTTTCTAAAAATAATTTTGCCCTATCAAAGAGCGCTAAAACTACTTGATTGTCGGCTAAGAATTTTTGGATAGCTTGCTGATATTCAGTAAATTTTTGTAAATAATCACTAGCCTGCCACACCCCAAAATACTGGCTAATATCATGGGCATGCTCATAAGTGGTCACCTGCACTCCTTCTTGGACCTCTAGACCTTTGAGTGCCAAAAAGAATTGCTCTTTGGTATCGCGTTCTAAAAATTGGCAATCCTGTTCTATATACTTAGTAATAAAAATAATTCTATTATCTATTTCTTGATACAAAATTTCCTCTGGTGTAAAAAAGATATGATAAGCAAATTTTATTTTAGTCAGCATCAGTCTACTATCTCTTTCGTGTTGTATCTCTAGTTTACCCTTGGGATCATTACTCACCTTGATAACAACTTTCAAATTATCTTTGAGGCGCCTAGCAACCAACACCAGCTTCCTCTCCCCCGAAACATAGCGCTCTCCACCAATGTGTACCTGCTCTTCTGCCAAAGCAAAACCAAGCTCCTGCAAAATTGG
>CAYUER010000033.1:0-1490 GCA_964443785.1 uncultured Gammaproteobacteria bacterium | reverse complement strand
AGCACTCAAGCAATTTATTAAAAAGTTATCAAAATTTTCTGACCTGACATTATAAATAACCAGTGCCGAAGTATTTATTAAATAGCTTAGCTCGGCTCTAGATAATGATGAGTTAGCAAGAATAACTTTGTAGTCCGCACTCCACTCTTTATAATTTAAGTCAAAATCTTGACTAAAAATTAATATTTGATTTTTATTGACAGTCTGCTCAAATGGTAAATTTATTGGTGCGTCGGCTGGCAGATAATTTACTACTACTTTATCAGCTGACAAGTTGTAACTTTGACTGACAGCCTGCCCTAAACTTTGTGAGGAAAAAATAACTTTATTGGCTTGATGTAAGGCTTCTTTTTGAAGATTCAAAATCTGCTTATTTTTTTCATTGGTCTCTGGTTGCTGTAAAAAATTTTCCCATGACTTACTAGTCAGATGCAAACCCCTCATCCTCTTCCACACTTCATCTTCAATAAAATTTAAAACTACCGATTTTTTGGTCAGCCTTTGAACTAGCATAGTTGGCAAGGTGACAGCCACTGAGTTTTGTACATAAATGAGATCGGCATTTTTTGCTAAGCTATATAGCTTCAAAAAATATTTTGAAATTCTTAAAAATAAAGGTTTCTTTTTATTGATTGTAAAAATCTCTACGCCTGGTATTGTCTCAATTTGTCCAGCATAAGCCAAAATCTGCACTTGATGTTTTTCTTTCAAGTGCTCGGCTAACTCTCTTACATAGGTAGCAGTATATTCAATCTCTGGAGGAAATAAGGCTGTGATAATAATAATTCGCATAATGATATTCTGCCCCAAATAAGCTATTTAGTCAAACAAAAAACAACCTAAATCAGTTGTCTCGAATAAAAAATTATCGATGAGGACAACCTGGCCAACAACAGGGTCGGCGTTTACCTTGACTAATCTCACGACAAACACGCTCTATGTGATTATTCCTTGTTTCAATTTTCTTCACTGAAATGACCCAACAAATCCATTCATTGCGAACCAATGGTGTGAGATTGTTCCAAAATTCTAAAACACTTTGTTTAGCACTCAAAGCTTTGCGTAAATCAGACGGCACATCATGAACAACTCCTTGTGATATTTTTATTTTAGACATATTTTCATTATATCAAAAAAACGCCACAATTGGCGAATATTATTTAAACGAGCTAAATTAAATGGAGCGGGTAAGCGGAATCGAACCGCCCTCTTCAGCTTGGAAGGCTGACATAATAGCCACTATACGATACCCGCCTGCTGTTTTTATTTTTTTAAAACTGGTCGGGGTGAGAGGACTCGAACCTCCGACCTCATGCTCCCAAAGCACGCGCGCTAGCCAACTGCGCTACACCCCGATAATATAATTGTTAATTGACTAATTGTATAATAGATTAATAGATGCCTGATCCCAATTACACAATTAATCTATTATTCTATTAACCTTGATTGTGCCACGGGGCGGAATTGAACCACCGACACAAGTATTTTCA
>CAYUER010000032.1:0-5035 GCA_964443785.1 uncultured Gammaproteobacteria bacterium | reverse complement strand
CAATCTTTGGTTTGACCACCGCAAGTCAGCTGAGCTGGAGCACTACATAAAACACGCTTTTCACCTATACCCAAAGAGGCAATAGAAAAATCGCTCGGCAAGGCATGATACTCTAATTCATAATTAGCAATAGCTTGGGTAATAGCGTCTAGCTCTTGGATCCTTTGAGCATCACGCCCCCTACCAATCCTTTTTTCTGGATCTTCATTATAAAGAATAGTGCCGGCAATGATAGCCACCACCGCTACTGTGACAATTATTTGAATCAGATTAAAACCTAAAAAACTTTTTTTATGCCAAAGACATTTTTTATTCATAGTGCAATGTGAACATTTATTAAGCATATATTTTTGATTATTATTTATATTATACCAAAAAACGCCAATCTTAGCTATAGACTTCTTTTGCTGACATAATAGTAAAAACTATAGCTGGCCACGCTTGATAGACAGCCTGATTTTCTGCATCAATTCCAAATAAAAGTGAACATTGTTGATTGTAGCCAATTTGAGAGCCAAGGGCTCTTGGGTTTTGAATAAATGATGTAAATAAGCCTTGGAATAATTTTTCAAACTCTGATCATTGATCGCTGTCTGATCTTTGGCAAATTTAGCATTGTTGAGATTGATAGTCTTGTAGAAATTTTTTTTGGTCACATCGCCATTGGACCAGACATAGAGCTTGCCATGTCGAGCTTCGCGAGTCGGGATGACGCAGTCAAACATATCTACGCCATTCTTTACTGCTTCAATAATATTTTCCGGATAACCAACGCCCATGAGATACCGAGGTTTATCCTCTGGCAAAAGTGGAGTGGTGAATCTGACCATATCATACATGATCTTGGTCGACTCACCGACTGCCAAGCCCCCGATAGCATAGCCGTCAAAATCCAAATCAATAATCTCTCGAGCAGAGCGCTGACGCAAATCTTTTTGATCACCACCCTGCACTATGCCAAATAATAATTGCTTACTAACTTTTTTATTTTTTTTCTCAAGCTTTTTTTTGTAAAGTCTAGCTTGCTCAGCCCAACGACTAGTCCTGACCAAAGCATCTACCATAGCCTGACGCTCAGCTGGCAAACCGACACACTCATCCAAGACCATCATAATGTCACTCCCCAGAGCCACCTGGATGTCAATCACTTTCTCAGGATTCAAAATATGCTTTGAGCCATCCAGATAAGAGCTAAAAGTAATATCATCACCTTGAATCTGGCGCATCTTGGACAAACTAAAAACTTGATAACCACCAGAATCAGTCAGTATCGGCAAATCACAATTCATAAATTGATGCAGTCCGCCAAATTTTTTGAAAATATCAAGACCAGGCCGCAAATAATTATGATAAGTATTGGACAAAATTATTTCTGCGCCCAATGCCTTGACCTCGGCTACTTCCAAACTTTTGATAGCAGCTTTGGTGGCAATCGGCATAAAAAATGGCGTCTGCACTGGACCATGAGCAGTGCCTAAAATACCTAAACGAGCTTTGGATTTTTTAGATTTTTTTAATAAATCAAACATACTATTGGACAATGCCTACAGATTGAGTGGAATCAGCTACTACATCTGCAGTATTGACGAGCTTTGTTCTCAGTACTACCTCCTCGAGACCTTTGGCTGTCACGACAATGGGGTTTAAGAGGGTCATGGCCTGCCCTTGATCAGCTAATTTTGGAGAAATCTTGATACTAAAAGAAGCAGTAGTTGGCAAAATCACCTCTGACATTTTACTAATATCCCAGCTCAAAACCCGACTAGCTTCATCAAAGCTAAAGCTACCTTCTTGCACATCAGTCGTAGAAACAAACTCTACTCCCGGTGGTAAATTTGACTCGGCTTTCAGAGTATTGAAATTGCCACTAGCTGAGTTCAAGGACCAAATCACCAAGTACTCTGTCTCTGCGCCTACCTTTGGTGGTATGACACCACTGCCGACCCTGCGGCCAGCCAGCTCCCAATATACTCCCGCGTTAAACTTGATATTTTCTCCGACAATCAAAATCAATGCTGGCTGCACTTGTTCCCAGCCATCCAAGCCTTCAATATTTATTTTGATCACATTGTCCAGCATTCTTTCGGCGATTGGCTTTTCGACTACTCGCACTTTCCAAGAAAATGTTTTGGTCAAACCTTTTGGCCAAAGCGCCAACTCGGTATTTTTTTGTTTATCCCAAATAATAGTGTTATTTTCTATCTGAGCATTGTCTTCTGTCATTTCCAAGCTATTCCAGTTCAAAACTTGACCATCAAGTAAGCTAGAAATTTTCACATCACGCAGATCTGACTCACTATTGTTGGTCAGCTCCAATTGATAATTAAGCTCATCCCCCCAATTGACAGTTTGATTTTCTGGCTTATTATTGATCTGCAATTTGACTGAAAAATTTGGATTGATGACCGCAATATTTTTTTCGGCTCGAGCCAATCTACGGAATTTATCATTAACTTTGTTCCCAATTTCTACTACCAATAATTGATCTGGCTTACTGTCATTATCAAAGGAGCCCTTGATGACAATAGTTTTTTCTTCTTCAGCTTTGAGATCAAGCTCCCAGTATTCATTATCTTTTTTTGGCTCGACCGAAGTGACCGTAAAATCATCTGGATACAAAATATCTAGCAAAATTGGTAAATCTTCCTGAGTTAAATTTTTATATTTTATAGTCAATTCCTGCTCAATGCCGACCATAGTCTTTTCGATGCTGTCAATTTCTAAAGAAATTTTACTTTCTTTAATCTTGGTCTCCAATTCTACCTTGCTGTTAAAATCCGAATTAAAATTGACTGGCTGATATTGCATCACAAAAGATGCTTTCAAAATATCATCGACATTGCCCACTAATTGACCTTTGATTTCTAATGTCGCTTCTTGGCCAACAGCCAAATCTGCCAAGTCCCAGATGGTAGCACTTTCGTCGCGAGGACTTTGGCTAGACTCATCATAATAAAAACCATTGGGCCACTTGACACTCAGCTCCATTTTTTGCAAAGCGACATCATCTAGATTTTTATATTTGACTACAAAAACAGCTTGGTCACCAGAGACAATATCTTGAGGGCCCTGCACTGCAAGCTCTAGGCTATTTTGTATCTGTGCTTTTTGCTTGGTGCTAAAATAATAAAAACCAGCAGCCGAAGCCAAGAATAAAATAAATAAGAAAAATAGACAGCCGCTACCCCTACGCTTGGCTTTTTGCATAGTGCGATATTCTTCAGGCACTTTTTTACTATTTCTGATGGCTAAATTTTCATAGCTCACTCTTTTGAGGGCTGGACTCTGGATAGAGTCAAGATCTTTTTTTATTTTAGGCATAAGGCAATATTTTTAAAGCTTGGGATGGCTGATCAAAAACTGTTTGATAAAAAGCTTGAGAAGCTTTCAGCCATTCTTTTTTTGTTTTATCACTTATATTTATTTTAATAAATTCTTCAAAATCCAAATAATTAATCGAGCGCAAAAAAACCAACAGCTCTGCATTGATCGGCAGATAGCTATGTTCTTTGTGCTCTAGACATATTATACCGCGTCCGGGTAGGTATTGACCAGCTTGCTGGGTATTCATGTCTTTATGACAAAATAAACAAGTATCAAGCTCTGGTTGCCAACCGGCAATACTCAAATATTTCCACAAAAAAACTCTGACTAGCAATAACTTTTGTTCAAAATCGATAGTCTCATCATTGAGTAGTTCGAATATTTTTTCTACTTGTAGGTATTCCAAATGTTTATTTTCACTACTTTTGTCTTTGAGTAAGAGCTCGACAATAGCGGCCGCCAATGACATCAGCTTCAGGTCTGTGCGGATATGGCGATAGTCCTTGATCACGGCAGCGCCAGCTAGATGATCCAGGCGGCCGCGCCCAATCATCACGCGCACCTTGCTAAAAGGCAACATATGGCCAGCGAGCTTGCTCCCTGGCTTGGCCGCCGAACGCAAAACAGCATGAATCACTCCCTCTTGAGGAGTAAATAGTTCATAAAGACGATCGGCTTTGCGCCAATCTTTTGCTTGTAAGACAAAAGCCTCTGTTTTGAATGACATTTATTTGATACCCAAGGTAATTTTCTCACCTTCTATTTCCAAGTCAACTTTGTGGCTAGGCTCGTCTGACATTTCTTCCCAAGAGCCAGCCGAAGTGCTAGCAATTAATTCCAAGGCGTACTTCTTGACCAGTTGTGACAAATATTCAGAATTAGTCTGATACACTTCAGTTGGCTTATCAGCTGGTTGGAGACCAGCAGTTTTACGGAGATTATTGATACTACGAATTATCTCTCTGATTACACCTTTGTCTTTGAGCTCTGGAGTCAGATTGGTATCTAGCGCGACTTTGAAGTCCAAGACTTCTCCCACTTCCCATCCATTTTGTGCTTCTATTTTTTCGACAATATCAATTCTCTCGACATTGAGCTCTTCGGCAATGATAGGATTATAATCTGATTTCAAGCCTGACTTGTGCTCGATGGCCACGACAGCCAAAGGCTGTCTGACTTTGATGCCTACTTTGGCACGCAAAGCATGACTTGTCTCCACAATCTTGCGCACTAGCTCCATTTGTTCTAGTACTTTTTTATCCACTAATTTCTCTTCATACTTTGGCCAAGCAAGTAAATGCACTGACTCTTCTTTGTTTGCAAATTCTCTGAAAAGAATCTCGGCTGTAAATGGTGTAAAAGGTGCAATGACTTTGGCTAGTTGTTTCAAGATATAGCCCAAAGTCAAAATAGCCGCTTCTCTATCTGATGCATCATCACCCTTGAAGCGATCGCGACTACGACGCAAATACCAAGTAGACAAGACATCAACAAAATCAAAAATTGGACGAGTAGCTTTGACGAGATTGTATTCACTCATAGCTTCTGTCACTTCATTGAGCAAAATTTGATAGTTACTGACTATCCATTTATCTAGGTCATTTTCTAGCTTCTTTGGTAATTCATCGCCTGATCTTTTTTCACCAGCGAACATCAGATAAAAATTCAAGATATTTTGTAGTAGTCCATTGAAGCGACGATAAACCACTTG
>CAYUER010000031.1:0-5080 GCA_964443785.1 uncultured Gammaproteobacteria bacterium | reverse complement strand
AAAAAAATCTTCGCCTGACTGATATTCAGACAGTCAATTTTTCTTCTTTGCAAGAAGGTGTAAGTAGCGCACCACAATTTCAATTTTCGGTGCAAACATATTATCGATAATATATGAGTAGTCAAAAAAGATTATCATGGGAGCTAGTTATTTTCGGCATCACTTTGGTGATTGCAGGCTTTTTTGTCTATCTCCAGCAGAAAAATATTTCAATTGTCGATATTTTTGATCAGGTAGTCCAGCAAATCAAGCCAGCTAGCAATCAGCGGACTGAGGTCTTGAGAGAAAAAAGTATTACTGAGGAAAATTATAAAAATTTTATCCGTAGTCAGTCTCTAGATAATCTAGTAAATAGCGAGCAATACAAAGAGCTCCAAGGCACAGAAGTTATCATCAACACTGAAGAGGGAGTGGGTAATAATGAGCCTTTTAACAAACCACAAGCTGAGGTACAGCAATGATAAAAAAAGAATCAGAAAAATTATTAGCTTGGCTACTGAGTAGTAAGTTTATTTCGGAAACCCAACGCAACGAATTGTCTAACAAGCAATTCGCTTCTTTTACTGATTTGGAGAGTGCTATCAAACAATTGGTTATTTTGTCAGAAGAGGATTGGACCCAGGCCAAGGGTATCTACTATGGTTTAGAATATCGCACGCTCATGGGTGTGGTGATTGATTCTGATATACTCAATATTTTACCTCAAGATTTGGCTGACAACTACCACATGGTAGTCTTTGGTCGTGAGGGTGACAATCTTTCAGCTGGCTTGGTAGATCCTACTGACTTGAAGGCAGTAGAAGCTTTGAATTTTTTGGCGCGTAAAAAACAATACGGCGTCAAATACTATATCATTTCCCAGGATAGCTACCGCAGTGCTATCAAGCAATATGAGACTTTGGGTCAAGAAGTAGGTGAGGCTCTAGGCACAGCCGAAGAGATTTTTGGCTCAATGAATACAGAGATGGCTACTCAGACCGATGTGTCAGATGTGGTCAAAAGTGCACCAGTCTCCAAGATAGTGTCAGTAGTTTTGAGGCATGCCATCGAGGGTCGTGCTTCTGATATCCATGTCGAGCCAGTCGGTAAACAGAGCAAGGTCAGATACAGAATCGATGGTATTTTGCATACGACAATAGTCTTACCTATCTATGTGCACGCTGCCTTGGTTTCGCGTATCAAGGTCATGGCCAATCTCAAGATCGATGAAACACGCGTACCGCAAGATGGTCGTATCCGTCTCAATGTCCACAACAAAGAGATTGATATCCGTGTATCTACTTTGCCTTTGATGGGTCAAGAGAAAGTAGTCATGCGTCTTTTGGAAACTCCTGATAAAGCTCCGACTTTTTCCGATCTGGGATTTTTTGGTTTGCAAGCCAAAGTAGTACTCAATGCTATCAATCAGCCTCACGGCTTGTTTTTGGTCACTGGTCCTACTGGTAGTGGTAAGTCTACTACTCTTTACGCGGCTTTGAGTTTTTTGAACAAAGATGACATCAATATCGCTACACTAGAAGATCCAGTCGAGTACTATATTCCAGGAGTCAATCAAGCTCAAGTCAAACCAGAAGTCAATTTTACTTTTGCGACTGGCTTGCGCTCTTTGCTCAGACAAGATCCTGATATCATCATGGTCGGAGAAATTCGTGACAATGAAACAGCGGAGCTAGCTATCCACGCTGGTTTGACTGGACACTCAGTCTTGACTACACTACACACCAATGATGCTATGGGTGCTATACCGCGTTTGTTTGATATGAAGGTAGAGCCATTTTTGCTGGCCAATACTTTGAACGCTGTCGTGGCTCAACGCTTGGTACGCAAGCTGTGTAATAGCTGCAAAGCCGAAACGGAGCTACCAGCTGACCTCAAAGAAGAAGCCATGAAGGAGCTAGCCAAAATACCAAAAGAAGCCTACTATAGTGATTTTAAATTGGATAATATAAAATTTTATAAAGCAGTCGGCTGTGTCAATTGCAGTCAGACTGGCTACAAAGGCCGTTTATCCATAGTAGAGGCCATAGAGCTAGATCGAGAATTGCAAGAGATAGTGGCCAAGGGTTTTGATAGGCGTCAAGCCGAAGCAGAATTGACTAAACAGCACTTTATCTCTATGCAACAAGATGGTCTGATCAAGGTGGCTCTCGGCTGGACAACCATAGAAGAAGTAATGCGTGTAAGTAAATCTTAATAGTAAATTTATTTTTATGGAACAAAAAATAATATTAGTGGTAGAAGATGATGGTTTTCTGCTATCGATGTATGCTACCAAGCTGAATTTGGAAAACTACAAAGTCGTGCAGGCTACGACTGGCGTCCAAGCTCTCAAAGTAGTGAGTAAAGAATTACCAGATTTGATTTTACTGGATCTCAAATTGCCAGAGATGGATGGCTTTGAAGTACTCAAAAATCTAAAAGCCAACAAAGAAACTAATTCTATACCAGTGATAGTTTTGACCAACTATTCAGAAAAAGAGCACATTGATCAGTGTTTTTCTCTCGGTGCTACTGATTATTTGATCAAGGCCCATTTTGTGCCATCAGAAGTGGTGTCCAAAATCAAAAAGATTTTAGAGCAAAAATAATTTAGCATGACTGATACATTATTAATCAACAAAATATTAAACATTGCCTCAGAACGCAAGGCAACTGATGTCCATCTAGTAGCGGGCAACAATCCAGTTTTGCGTATAGACGGCAAGCTAGTCACTGTCTCTGAAGAGCAGATTATGACGCCAGACATTATCAATGGTTTGGCGGAGTCTTTTTTGAGCAAAGAAGATTTGCAGCGCTTGTCTGTCGAGCGTGAAGTTTTGGTAGTCTATACCTGGAATGAACGAGCCAGATATAGAGCCAAAGTTTTTTATCAAAAAGGATTTTTGGCTGTTTCTTTGCGGGTGATACCACCCTTTATCTTGTCGCCCAAAGATTTGGGTATACCCCAGGCGGTCACTCAGAGTTTGACCAAGGATTCAGGCTTGATCCTGATCACTGGTCCTTTTGGTAGTGGTCGCACTACGACTGCTGCTTCACTGATCGAGACTCTCAATCACAATCGCGGCCTCCACATTCAGACTTTGGAAAACCCCATCGAATATTTGTTTATCAACAACCAGTCTATCATTGAGCAGCGTCAGGTCGGCCGCGACACTCCGAGCTATCTCAAAGGCCTCCAAGCTATCAAAGAAGAGGATGTCGATGTAGTCTTGATTGGCTCGATGACAGAGGATGGTATCGAGGAGTCAGCTTTGGAGCTAGTCGAGAGTGGCAAGTTGGTTTTGGTGGTGATGGAGACAGAGTCTATCATTTCGGCTTTGGATCGTTTTGTCAGCAATTTGTCATCTGCCAAAAAAACTTGGGGTCAAAACCTCTTGTCTGAAGTTTTGTTGGTAGCCATTGGTCAGCGCCTCTTGCCTCGAGTGGGTGGTGGCTTGCGTTTGGCTTGCGAAGTTTTGACCAATACTCCAGCAGTGCGCTCTAGCATCAAAGATAGTCATTTTTATCAACTGAGCAGTATCATGCAGACTTCGCGTGAAGAGGGTATGGTCTATTTTGACAAATCTTTGTCTGACTTGGTGCGCTCAGGCGAAGTCAATCCCGAAGATGCTATGAAAGTAGCTGAAAATCCTCAAGTCTTTAAGCAAAATTTCAAATCATAATTTATGCCCACATACAAGTACAGAGCCAGGACCATGGATGGAGAGCTTTTGTCCGGCATAGTAGAAGCGCCGGGTGAGAGTGAGGCAGCTGAGCTTTTGGGAGAGAGAGCTTTGGTGGTTTTGTCATTGGTGACTGCTCGTCAGAAAACTTTCAAAGGTCTCAATATCAATATCGGTGGTGTCAACCAAAAAGATTTAGTCATTTTTTCTCGTCAGCTAGCGGTGATGATTGCCGCTACTATACCGATAGTACAGGCTTTGCGCATTCTCTCACAGCAGACCAGCAATCCAGTCTTTACTGAAAAAGTGACCGAAATGGCCAACGATGTCGATGGCGGTATGAAGCTCTCGGATGCTATGGCCAAGCACCACAAGATTTTTAGCAATTTTTTTGTGGCCATGATCAAGAGTGGTGAGACTTCTGGTCGTCTCGAAGAGGTGCTCGAGTATTTGGCTGATCAGATGGAAAAAGACTATGATCTAGTGGCTCGCATCAAGGGTGCGATGATTTATCCAGTGTTGATTTTGGTTGGCATGGTTGCCATCAGCATCTTGATGATGGTCTACATCTTGCCCAAGCTGACGCCCATGCTCAAGGAGAGCGGAGCAGAGCTGCCGGCTGTCACTAATTGGCTGATTGCGATTTCTGATTTTTTTGTGGACTATTGGTATTATGTGCTATTTATATTTTTGATTTTGATCGGTATTTTTGTCTTTTGGACCAAGACCAAGAGTGGCAAGATAGTCTGGGATGCCGTCAAGATCAAGATGCCGATCTTTGGCAATTTGTTTCGCAAAATATATTTAGTCCGTTTTACTCGCAGTTTGCATACTCTGATCAAGGGTGGTGTGCCGATTGCGATGGCTCTACGCATCACAGCCGAAGTGGTGGACAACAAAGCTTACTATGATCTGATCATGCGGACGGTGGATGAAGTCGAGGCTGGCAACTCCATCTCGACGCTGTTTGCCAAGTCGCCTCTAGTACCCAAGATGCTTTCGCAGATGATGATAGTTGGTGAGCGTACTGGTCGCATCGACACTATTTTAGAAAGATTGAGCGAGTTTTATAGTCGGGAGATCAACAATCTCGTCGGCAACCTGACTACTTTGATTGAGCCTTTGATTTTGGTGATTATGGGTGTCGGTGTAGCTGGTATAGTGGCGGCTATCATGTTGCCAATGTACAAGGTAGCGCAAAATATCGGCTAGCCAAATTGTTGCTCGGCAGATTTTATGGTATAATGTATTCATAATTTAATAAATTAAATAACTGAGGGATTATTTAAAGCTTCAGGGATCTCAAGCTTTAGAAATATTGCCTTGGGAATTAGGAAGGGAGGTGAAACAACAATGAAAAAAGGTTTTACTTTAATCGAGTTGTTAGTCGTTATCGCTATTATCGGTATTTTATCCGT
>CAYUER010000030.1:0-7680 GCA_964443785.1 uncultured Gammaproteobacteria bacterium | reverse complement strand
AACTTGGGTGGAACCACCCTACGCTCCTACGGAGCTTCGGGTGGCAGGCCGCTGGCTTGCCATCTTATTGGGGTCCCAAGACTAAATAGTCTTGGTTTTTTTATTTAAAAACATAAAACATATGAACAAAGAAGAACAATTACATCAAATTCGTCACTCCCTATCACACATCATGGCTATGGCCGTTTTAAAAAAATTCCCCTCAGCCAAACTGGGTATTGGACCGGTGATTGATAATGGTTTTTATTATGACTTTATTTTACCAGAAAAATTATCAGACACTGACTTGGTAGAAATAGAAGACAACATGCGTGAGATCATCAAGCAAAATATTGAATTCAAAAAATCCTCTGCTACTCGCGCTGAAGCTCTCAAAAAAGTCCAAACTAAAAATCAAAACTTCAAAGAAGAATTAATCAATGACTTGCCAGCTGACGAAGAAATTACTTTTTATGCTTCTGGTGATTTTGAAGATCTCTGTGCTGGACCACACATCAAAAACTCTAAAGATATACCACTTGATGGCTTCAAACTGACACATCTAGCTGGAGCTTACTGGCACGGTGATGAAAAAAGAGAAATGATGACGCGTATCTACGGCCTAGCTTTTGCCAATGCCAAAGATTTGCGCGTACACTTACAAATGTTGGAAGAAGCCAAGCTTCGCGATCACCGAAAACTGGGTAAAGACCTAGAACTCTTTACTTTTTCTGATATTGTTGGCAAAGGTTTGCCACTCTGGACAGCCAAAGGCGCGGCTATCAGACGCGAGCTAGAAAGATTCATAGTTGATGAAGAAATAAAACGCAACTATCAGCATGTCTATACACCTGATGTTGCCAAAGTAGACTTGTACAAAAAATCTGGACACTACCCCTACTACAAAGATTCGATGTACGCCCCGATCAAGATTGATGACGAAGAATTTATGCTCAGACCTATGTCCTGCCCTCATCATTTTGAACTATATTTGAGCAAGCCCAGAAGCTACCGTGAATTACCAATGCGTATTGCCGAACTAGCCAAACTCTACCGCTACGAACAATCTGGTGAGCTCTCAGGCCTCATCCGCGTCAGAAGTTTTTGTTTGGCTGATGCCCATATTATCTGTGCTGATAACGCTCAAGCCAAGCAAGAAGTCAAAGGCGCCTTAGATTTGATTGAATATATTGCCAATACTTTTGGTTTAGAATTTGGCAAAGATTTTACTTATCGCCTATCTTTGGGCAACAGACAAGATGAAGAAAAATACTACAAAGATGATCAAGCTTGGGACATGGCCGAAAATACTCTCAAAGAAGTTTTGCAAGAAATAAAACGTGACTTTGTGGCAGTAGCTGACGAAGCTTCATTTTATGGTCCCAAAATAGATATTCAAATGAAAAATGTCATTGGCAAAGAAGATACAGCTTTTACTGTCCAATACGACTTTGTCATGCCTGAGAGATTCAATCTAGTTCATACTGACAAAAACGGCCAGGAGAAAAAAGGTATTGTCATCCACCGTTCATCTGTCGGAGCACTAGAACGAGTCATTGCTTTCTTGATCGAACACTACTCTGGCAATTTCCCAGTCTGGCTCTCCCCTGTCCAAGTCAAAATAATCAGCGTCGGCGAAACTCACATTGATTTTTGTCACCAGATTGCTAATGATTTTAAAGCTGAAAACATTCGTGTAGACATTGACGAAAGTTCGGAAACAGTCGGTAATAAAATCAGAAAAAGCGCGCACGAAAAAGTACCATATACTTTGGTCATTGGTGACAAAGAAATGGGTTCTGAAGATTTAGCCGTCCGTGTGCGTGGACAAAAAGATCTACTTAATATCGACAAACAAAAATTTATTACCAAAATAAAAACCCAAATCAAAGATCGTGATCTAAATCTCTAAAGAAAGAAAATATTATGGAAATAAGAACTGCATTGACTTACGATGATGTTTTATTGGTGCCAAAAAAATCAACAATCACATCTCGACAAGATGTCGATATCACTACCAAGCTCACCCAAAATATCTCCCTCAAAATACCTTTGGTCAGCGCCAACATGGACACTGTCACTGAGAGTCGCATGGCTATTGCTATGAGCTTAGCTGGTGGTATTGGTATTATCCATCGTTTTTGTGATGTAGAGACGCAAGCCAAAGAAGTCAGTCGCGTCAAACGCAAACAAAATGTCATCATCGACAATCCTTTTACCATCCATTCCAACAATACCATCGCTGAAGTCAAAGCCAAAATTGCTGAACTCAACTGCACTAGCTTTTTGGTCACTGATGATGGCCACAAACTACTCGGCATCATCACTCATCGTGATATGCTTTTTGCCTACAATGATAATACTCTAGTCTCAGAATTGATGACTCCCAAAAGCAAGCTGATCACGGCTGCACCATCAGTCAGTCCTGATGAAGCCAAAAATTTGATGAAGACCTACAAGATTGAAAAGTTGCCACTAGTTGATGCAGATTTTAATATCATGGGTCTGATAACCGCGACCGATATCAGTCGCAATCTCAACAACCACCAAGCTAGCAAAGATAGCAAAGGCCGACTCTTGGTCGGCGCGGCTATCGGTGTCAGAGATGGATTCCTAGAGCGCGCCAAAGCTTTGATAGAAGCCGAAGTAGATGTCCTAGTTATGGATATTGCTCATGGTCACTCGATCAATGCCCTACGCTCCATTGAGCAAATACGAAACACTTACCCAAATATAAATATCATTGGTGGCAATATTGCGACAGCCAGTGCCGCCAAAGATATGATTGCCGCTGGTGTCCAAGGTGTCAAAGTCGGTATTGGACCAGGCTCAATCTGCACTACTAGAATCACTACTGGTTTTGGCGTACCTCAATTGACCGCTATCTTTAATATCGCTCCAATCTGCCAAGCAGCTGGTGTACCATTGATTGCTGATGGTGGTGTGAAGCAACCAGCTGATCTAGTCAAAGCTCTGGCAGCCGGTGCAGACAGCGTCATGATTGGTGGCCAATTTGCTGGCACCGAAGAAACGCCAGGACCAACCCTCAACTACAAAGGCCGTCAATACAAAATCTCTCGTGGCATGGCCTCACTGACTGCTGCTCTATCCAGACCCGACGCCAAAGAAAAAATAAATCAAATCACACCAGAAGGTATCGAGGCTAGAGTCCCCTATCGCGGACCAGTCCAAAATATCATCAATAATTTTATCGGCGGTCTCCGCTCGGGTATGAGCTATGGCAATGCTAGAAATCTCAATGAGCTCAGAAGCAATGCCGAATTTATCCGCATCACCCACTCTGGACAGATAGAGTCTGGCTCACATGACAACGAAGTACTCTAATGGGAAAAAATACAAAGAAATTTCATCTCATCATCTTTGGCTGTCAGATGAATATGTCTGATGCTGAACGCTTGGCTACAGTTTTGAAAAATCTCGGCTACGAAGAAACTAAAGATGAATCCTCAGCTGATCTAGTCGGCGTCATTGCCTGCTCTGTCCGCCAAGCAGCGGTTGATCGCATCTACGGCAAGCTACGCGAATGGCAAATAGTCAAAGAAAAAAAACCACTAGTCACTCTATTGTCTGGCTGCGTCTTGCCGGCTGACCGCAAAAAACTGGCGGATAAGTTTGATTTGTTTATTGATATCAACCATCTAGAAAATCTAGCGCAAGATTTACAAAATATCCAGCCCGAAGAAAAATTAGCCTTGCCTGAATTTTTTAGTATTAATCCTAGCTACTACTCTGACTATCGCGCCTATGTGCCGATCATGACTGGCTGTAATAAATTTTGTACCTACTGTGCGGTGCCCCATACTCGTGGCCGTGAGACCTCTCGCCCAAGCCAGGACATCATCGCTGAAGTAAAAAAATTATTACAAGCCAATTACAAGGAAATAATTTTGTTGGGTCAAAATGTAAATAGCTATGGTCTGGACATAAAAGACGAAATCAAATTTCCAGAACTCTTAAAAAAAATTGATAAACTTGGTGACAATTTTTGGCTAAAATTTTTGACCTCTCATCCCTATGATATGTCTGACGATTTGATCGCTGTGATGGCTAAAGCCAAAAACCTGACTCACTACCTACATCTACCAGTGCAGTCTGGCTCTGATGTGATCCTCAAAAAAATGAATCGTCACTACACTGTGGCTCATTACAAAAAATTAATCAAAAAAATACGCACTAGTATTCCTGATATGGCCATCTCCACTGACATCATTGTCGGCTTCCCGACTGAAACAGCCAGGCAATTCAAAGAAACTTTAGACTTAGTAAAAGAAGTAAACTACAACACCGCTTACTTTGCTCAATACTCTCCGCGTGTTGGAACTGCCGCTGCCAAAATGTTTAAAGACGATGTCAAAAAAGAAGAAAAGAAAAAACGCTGGCAAGAATTAAATAAACTCATAGGTCAGCAATCGTTAGCTTTTAATAAAAAATTAGTTAGCCAAACAGCATTGGTTTTGATTGACCAAAATAAAAAAATCGGCCGAAATTACCTGAATCTTGGCAAATTAGCTAACTATACTACAGTAAAAATTACTACTAAAAAACCTATAAAAATTGGCAGTTTTGTGACAGTGAAAATAAATAAAGCTTTAAATTGGGGCGTGGAAGCAAAAATAAATGACAAAAAATAAACCAAAAATCATCGTTATATTAGGTCCGACTGCTTCTGGCAAATCGGCCCTGGCTATTGATATTGCCAAAAAATTTAAAGGCGAAGTCATTTCTGCTGATTCCCGACAAGTCTACCAAGAACTAAACATCGGTAGCAACAAAGTCATACAAGAAGAAACTGAGGGCATCACTCATCATCTTTTAGATGTCATCAAACCCGATCAAGACTACTCTCTCCACGATTGGCAAGAAGCGGCTTTCAAAACTATCGAAGAAATTAATAAAAATCATAAAGTGCCCATCATCTGCGGTGGCACTGGTCTCTATCTCTCCTCTATTTTACAAAACTACCAATTACCCAAAACTGACCTAGCTTTACGAAAAGAGTTGGAACAATATACTTTGGAACAATTGATCAAGCAATTAGAAATTTCTGACCCTGAGATTTTAAACAGCATTGACACCAAAAACAAAGTGCGAGTTTTAAGAGCTCTAGAGTATACTTTGGCTTTCAAAGCTAGTTTCAAAAATGACCAAAAGACCAAAGACTGTCCTTTTGATTATCTAGTTTTTGGACTAGACCCTGAGCGAGAAGCGCTGTACAAAAAAATTGATCAGCGAGTTGATCAGATGATTTCTGCCGGCTTGGTAGAAGAAGTAAAAACAATATACTCCAAATACCAAGACAAAGATAACCATGCCTTGAGTGGTATTGGCTACAAAGAAATCATCCAATATGTAGATGGCCTGATTACTTTAGAAGAGGCCACTGAGCTCATCAAAAAAAATACTCGTCACTATGCCAAGCGTCAAATGACTTGGTTTCGCCGTATGGAAAAGCAAGGTATCAAAATACAGTGGAATCTAGCAACCGCTGATATAGAAAAAGAAATAAATAACTTCTTAAAATAACCCGGCTCTTCGCGAAGGGCTGGGTTATTTATTGATCTTAATTTTCTTTAAAGTAAAATATAATTATTGCATAACAATCGGCCCATAACCAGGTGACACTGCGCCATTTTCATTGACCACAAATAAATACACTGATTCACCGCTCGCAAATGATCCTTTATTCACTGTAAATTGGATATTATTACCGGCTGAAGACCATGAGATCGGTATCTGCATTTCCCTGTGATTGCTACTAGTATAAATAGGATTATTACCAATCTCTATATGTGCCCTAGTATTATCTATATACATATCATCAATAAACAAAGCTGTATTATCACCTGGCACAAAATTAGCCACCATCAAACCAAGAAGCACTGTATTCAATTGTAAAGACTTACCATCAAAATTTCCTGGTAAAAAAATATTTTCTAAATTTTCCCAATTTTGCCTTTCATAACCAACAATATCGCCCATGACCCAACCATTATTTTGACCAATGTCATTGAGTGTTCTGCCCATCTGCACATGCACCCATTCACCACAGTTGGACCAACTAAAATAAGTGCTACCTAAATTAATGGTATTACCGCTACCATCATTTGAAACATCTAAAAATGGCTCATGACACGGTGGTTGTCCACCCATGGCCATTGATCCCTCCATATTATAGACACCACCCCCTCCAGCCTCTTCGCTGGATGTGATTCTACTCATCTTCACTACACCCCAATCATTACTATCCATTCTAAACCAATAAGAAATAAATAAAGTATTAGAAAGTGGCGTTCTAAACCAGTTAGTTTCAAACTGCCCCCGTAATTGCTCTTGCCCATTTTCATAAAATAAACCCGAACCCACTCGATCAACAGCGTTATAAACAGAACGCGAACCAGAATGAACCTGACGATTAGTGTACATGGCTCCACCGAGCCTCACTGTATACATTGGCACCCATTCTGGTTGAACTGAATTCAACATTGTGTCTACTGGATAGCTTGCGCCAGCTTCAAAAGTATCCCATTTCAATGGAGCAGGAGTCGGTTTGGTACCAAAACCACTACCAGAAATGGTGATAGTATTACCAACACTCATGGTGCCAGAAATACCAGAAATTGACGGACTGCCACTAGGTGGCGGTGGTGTGACCACACTATCGGTACTCGCACTCACAATACTAGAATAATTTGAATAAAGAGAAGAAGAATCCAAAGCCCTCACTCTATAATAATAAGTGGTACTATTGCTCAAATTAGTATTGGTATATGAAGTATTATTGACGGTAGCTATGACTGCAAAACCAGAAAGCGCGGATAATGATCTCTCCAGAGAATAACTGACCACATTATCAGTCGAGGCTGTCCAAGTAAGTGAAATTTGATTACCATTGGCATAGATAGACAAGATATTTGGGGTGCTTGGAGGGGTATTTGCTGGCTGATTAACAGTAGCTGTGACTTGAGCAGAATTATTTGAAATATTGCCAGCAGCATCATAGGCTTGCACAACATAGTAATAAGTATTATTGCCTAGATTGGTATTGGTATATGAATTTGTGGCTGAGCTGGCCAACAAAGAATAGCCACTACCATTGGTAGTTGACCTCAAAATATTATAACCAGTCACACCGTTAGCATCAGTGGAAGCTGTCCATGATAAAGAAACTTGGGAACCAGAAACCGAAGCACTAAGATTGCTGGGAGTAGTTGGGGCGGTAGTGTCTACGCTAGTTGAAACAAATTTCACTGCATCAGCACAAGTACCCTGAGTGGAGACACCGCTAATTAATCTCACGGTAGCATTGGCACCAAAAGTATAAGTACCCAAAACATTCCATTGGCTACCACTGGTAGTTTGATTGGCAGTCACAGTGCTAGTGCCACCATTATGAATGATCTGGTATTGAGCAGCCGTAGCTCGTCCAGAAAGTGCCTGCCAATGAGCTGACACTTGATAGGTACCAGGTGAAATAGTCGTAGTCCATTGGTACCAATTGTTGGCTGTGTTAGGGCTATATAGATAACTATTACTATAGCCTCCGCTATAATAACCCGCTTGCCAAGTACCATCTGAACTTGTGCCTGCTTGACCATTATCAATAATAATAGTACTAGAGGGCGTATTTGCCCCAGTAGTAGCATTCACAATACTAGTGTAGTTGGAATAATAAGAAGAAGT
>CAYUER010000029.1:3033-7988 GCA_964443785.1 uncultured Gammaproteobacteria bacterium | reverse complement strand
AGAGTGTCGCCATCAGGTTTTTGGTGGGAGATGATCAGTATTTTTTCAGCCTTTTGGATCTCCTGTAAGATCGCTTGGCTGGATAAATGGTAATTCAACATAGCCGAGTATTATAGCCTGAGATTGCGAGGGAGTCAATATTGAAAGTCTTAGAATTTTTTATTACGGTCATATGAAATATAGCTAATTTATAGTATAATAGTAGGGTAATTAAAAAGTAAAAATTATGAAAAAAACAAAACAAGTAAAAAAAAGTGGGCAAAATTTTCCCTGGTCTTTTGTTATAGTTTGTTTTTTGGTAAGTGGGGCAATACTTTTGACCATGACTTGTGGTCAAGGAAAATTTTTTGTGGATAGTAGATCGCATTTGAATGTAAATTTGGATAAAAAAAATAAACCATTGATCATGCCAAAAGTAAACAGTCAAATTTATTGTAGCAACGACAATGATTGTGTTGTGGTTGCTAAAAGTGATGTAAAAAATCCTTGTTGCTCAAGTTGCGGTAATGAAGTGGTAAATAATCAAACTAAGCAACAAAGAGTTTCTTGGTGGGCAAAAAATTGTTCCGAAGCTATCTGTCCAATTTATGATTGTTATCAAGAAAAATTAGGAGTTCCCCGATGCATTAATAATGAATGCAAGCTTATGTGGGTTGTTAAGTAAATCAATAGTTACTATAAATACAGATTACAAAAAAACACTCCAATTTACTTGGGTGTTTTTTGACTAATAATTTTTTAGAAAAAAATCTGCCTCTATATTACCATTGGAGGTATCTTGAAGAGGCAGAAAGCGTCTATGTGACGCCGATGGGGCTACGCAAACCCGTCATCGCGGGTTTTGAAGTAGGTTTCCGCGCGTCGTCTGGTGGTCATGGTGTTGGCCAACTTTTCATTTGCCAACTGACGCTTAGCTAAGCGTCTAGCCAACTTGATGGCTCGCTTGCCAGGTGACATTCGACCAAGATGTTTACGCCGTGGGCGTTTTCTCTTTTTTTTATTCACGATGTACCCTCCCCGGTTCGGGACTGTCTAGAGCCAGGAAAACAAAATAATCCTAAACAAACACGCATCAGTTGTCAAGCGTATTAATTTCCATCAAAAAAACACTCAAATTTACTCGAGTGTTTTTAATTATATTTATTGTTTCAAGGCTTCATCAATCTTACCGTATTTGATATCTCTTTCATCCAGTACAAAGTCTATATGAGGAGTGCCACGCATAGTCAGATTTTTTCCAACTTCTCTTTGGACATGGCCAGCAAATTTTTTGATGGCTTGCAGACCAGAGCCTAGATGATTAGTGGGGATGATGCTGACATAGGCCGTAGCATTTTTGAGGTCTGGTGAGATAGTGACCTCAGTGACAGATATCAAGGTGCCCATCGGTGGCTCAAAGTCGCGGAGGATGATGTTGTTGATTTGCTGACGCAGATATTCAGCTACTTGGGCTGGACGCTTACTCATAGCTTTCTTCAAAAAATTCTAAAGTATCGCCAACAGCAATGATAGGATCACCCTGGTATTCGATGCCAGCTTCGTTGCCAGCTACTACCTCATTGGCGGCTTGTTTGCCAGACTGGAGCTCGATGATTTTACCGATGGCTTCCATCTCGCCATTTTTGAGGACTTTGACACCGCATTTTTTGGTGATCAAGCCTTCAGTGATTTTGCCACCGACAATCATGCTATTTTTTTGTGATTTGAAGATAGCGAGGACTTGCATCTTGCCGATGATTTTGTGGATGGTCTTTTTGGCCTTGATAGTGACTAGACGTTTTTCGATGTCTTCGAGGAGCTTGTAGATGATATCAAAGTAGAGGACAGTGACACTTTTTTCTTGGGCTAGGCTGACGATATTTTTATTTTCTTTGATGTGGAAGCCGATGAGAATAGCTTGCTGGGCTGAGGCGTTGAGCACATCAGCTTCATTGATGAGGCCCAAGCCCTTTTTGATCACTTGGATTTTGGCGCCGGGGACAGAGATTTTTTTCAATGACTCTTCGACTGCTTCGGCTGAGCCCAAAACATCGGATTTGACTATCAGGCGGAGAGTGCTGACACTTTCTTCACCTTCTTCGGTCTTGTTGTTGTTTTGGCTGTTGTTGATGCCGGCTGGGCGGAAATTATTATCAATGTTTTTGATTTTGTGGTTGTATACTTTTTTGTCGACAATGACTTCTAGTATTTCACCGATTTGGGGTAGCTGTTTGAGACCGAGGATTTTGACAGGTGTTGCTGGTCCGGCAGTAGTTTGGTTTTGGCCTTTCCAATTTTTGAGCATTTTGATTTTACCAGGCACCTGACCGACGACGATCATGTCGCCGATTTTGAGAGTGCCTGCTTGGACTAGGACAGTGGCCACTGGTCCTTCGCCTGGATCGAGGTGTGACTCGATGATAGTGCCGACAGCTGGACCAGTACTATCTGCTTTAAAATTTTCCATATCAGCCACTAGCAAGATCAAATCTAGCAATTCAGAGATGCCTTCTTTTTTCAAAGCAGAAATAGGCTGGCAAATGACTTTGCCACCCCAGTCTTCGGGCATCAAGTTGATCTCGACGAGTTGTTGTTTTAGTCTGTCGATATCAGCGCCGGGTTTGTCGATCTTATTGATAGCGATGATAAATGGTAGATTTTCTTTTTGGATGACAGAGATGCTCTCTAGAGTCTGTGGTTGGAGACCGTCATCAGCCGCGACCACTAGGATAGCGATATCAGCTACTTGGCCACCGCGAGAGCGCATGGCTTTGAAAGCTTCGTGTCCGGGAGTGTCGAGGAAAGTGATTTGGCGACTGCGTGTTTCGACTTGGTAGGCGCCGATATGTTGAGTGATGCCGCCAGCTTCTGAATCTACGACATTGGTCGAGCGGATAGCATCGAGCAATTTTGTTTTGCCATGGTCGACATGACCCATGACGACTACTACCGGTGCTTTGGCATCGGCATTTTTGCGAGTAGACAAGAGCTGAATCAATTTTTCTTTGTTGCTAATTTCTTCTTGGGCAGTTTGTTTGCTTTTGTTGACTTTGAATCCAAGATCTTCAGCGATAATAGTGGCTGTATCAAAATCTATTTTTTCATTGAGTGAGACCATGACGCCATTTTTCATGAGCTCGCCCATCAGACGGGCGACTGGCATCTTCATGACTTCGGCCATGTCTTTGACTACGATAGTTTCACCGATGCTTATTTCTTTTTGTTCGGCAACAGTTGTTTTATCTTTGGCGCGAATTTCAGTGATACTAGATTGGCTTTCTTTGAAAGCTTTTTTTCGCTCGGCCTTTTTCCAAGCGTCAATGATTTTGGGTACCAAGTGGTCATTGACCTTGATGGCTTTGGCACCGATATCAAAACCAAGCTCTGGTAATTTTTCCAGCAGCTCATTGGTTGTGACTTTGAGTTGGCGAGCTAGGGCACTAGTATTCATTTTTTCTTTTAGATTAGCCCATAATTTACTATATTTTCGAGAAAAAGTCAAGGAAAACAGTCAGCCAAATGACCCAGCTGCGCCAATTCTTGACATTTGGGTCAGCTTGCGATAAATTTAGTTGTTCAAAACAAGACAAAATGGAGATTAGTAGTAAAGAATTAAACAATCTATTAAGTAAGGCAAAGCACATCTTGATCCTTGGCCCTGAAGATCCTTCGATTGATGTTGTTTCGACTGCTGCGGCTTGGCAGATTTTTTTGCGTGCACAAGGTAAGATGGCAGATATTTGTCTGCAGGGCAAATATCAAGTTTGGAATTTTTTCCCAAATGATGTAGAGATTAAAAAAGATTTGAGCGGGGCTAATAAATTTCAGATTATTTTGAATACTAGTCAGATCAAAGTCAAGCAATTGAGCTATGATTTATTAGATCAAGAGCTGCGGATCAACATCCTGCCGGACAATGGAAATTTTGCTAGCGATGATGTCAAAATAGAAAAGGGCTCTCTGTCCTATGACTTGGTGCTCACTTTGGGTGTCAATAATTTAGAAAATTTGGGTCAGATTTTTGCTGAGCATCGACAATTTTTTCATCACACCACTATCATCAATATTGATCGCTCGATATTAAATGAAAATTTTGCTCAACTCAATATCGTCGAGCTCAACTCTACTTCTCTAGCGGAGATTAGCTATCACTTTTTTCAAGATAAATTAAACAAGGATTTGGCCACTTGTCTTTTGGCGGGTATCATATCAGCGACCAATAGTTTTCAGTCGCCCTTGGTGACTCCGGAGCTTTTGGAGATTGCCAGCTCTCTGATTGTCAGCGGAGCAGAGCGTCAAAAAATCATCGAAAGCTTGTATCGGACCAAAGATATTATGACTCTCAAAAATTGGGGTCGCATCTTGTCTCGTCTCAAGCAAAAGGGTCAGGTCATCTACTCTCATTTGGAGCACGCTGATATTGAGAGCTTGCCTCAGGATTTTCAGGAGCTGGTCAAAGATTTGATTTTGTCGACACCAAACACTAGAGTAGCTATTATTTTCTATCAAGTAGAATTAGAGATTACAGAGGCTTGGCTTTATGGTATTGATAATGTCAATGTTTTGGACTTGGTCCGCGATTTGAATCCCCAGGGTAGCAAAAGTATAGCCAAAATAAATATAAATTTACCACTAGATAAGGCCAGAGATGTCTTGGTTGCCCGTGTGGATGAAAGCAGTAAATTGCTAGGCGTGAGTTAGGGCGCTTCACAAAATATCAATCTTTAACTATAATACTTTTAAGCTAGGGCATATAGCTTCCGCCTTCGCCAAGGCTTCGGCGGACAAGCAGTTTCTGGGTAGAGTAAAACAATTTTAAATCATTAGTACAATTTTTATTTTTTTGTTAGGGCATATAGCTCAGTCGGTTATCCGCGCAGAGCGGGACAGGGAGCACGACTCTTACCCGCCTGCCTAAGTCGAACCACGAAGGTATAAATATTATTTTTTGTATGGGTATATAGCTCAGTCGGTTA
>CAYUER010000029.1:0-2933 GCA_964443785.1 uncultured Gammaproteobacteria bacterium | reverse complement strand
AATATGTTAAAATAATATCAACTATGAAAGATATCTTGGAGAAAAAGCTAGAATATTTTGCTACTTTAAATCAGGAGGATGTTTTGCGCATTTTGGAGAGTAGTGAAAAGGGCTTGTCAGATCATGCGGTGAGCAAGCATCATAGTATTTGTGGCTACAACACTATTGAAGAAAAAAAAGAGCTCAATGTTGTTTTTGAATTTTTATCTTATTTTAAAAGTCCTTTGATTATCATTCTTTTGGTTGTGGCAGCTGTCTCGGCCTATCTGGGGGAGATCAGAAACGCCATCATAGTGACCGTCATGATACTCTTGAGTGTGGTGTTGGATTTTGTCGAGGAGCGTCACGCTGGCCAAGCAGCCAAAAAACTGAGAGATAAGGTACGCACTACTACTATTGTCATTCGTGATGGTCAAAAAAAAGAAGTCAAAGCTTCACAAATTTGCGTTGGCGATATTATTAGCTTGGGGGCAGGCAATCTAGTGCCCGCTGATGCGCGGGTGATTGAATCTGATGATTTTTTTGTCAATCAATCTTCTTTGACTGGTGAGTCATATCCCAACAATAAAAATAAAAAAACTTTAAAAGGTAAAAATATAGCTTTGACTGATCTGCACAATATTGTTTTTGCTGGTACTAGTGTAGTCAGTGGCTCGGCGACAGCGGTGGTTGTCAAAATTGGTAATCACACTGAGTTTGGACAAATAGCCGACAAGCTCTCCAAGACAGAAGAAAAAAGTGAATTTGAAATTGGCGTCACCAAGTTTGGTTATTTTATCATGAAGGTGATTATTTTTTTGGTGCTTTTTATTTTTTTGTTCAACTCTCTGATCAATGGTCGTGTCTTGGAGTCATTTATGTTTGCTATTGCGGTAGCGGTTGGCGTCACTCCCGAGCTATTGCCTATGATCATGTCTATTACGATGGCTCGTGGCTCCTTGAAGATGTCCAAAAAAGGAGTGATCGTCAAAAAACTGACGGCCATCCCAAATTTTGGCAGTATGGATATATTGTGTACGGATAAGACTGGCACTTTGACAGAGGATAAAATAGAGCTAGTGACCTATACCAATGTCAGCTTAGAAAATGATGAAACAGTTTTACAGTATACCTACCTCAATGGTTTTTTTCAGAGCGGAGTCAAGAATCCACTAGATGAAGCAATAGTCAATTTCAAAAAAATATCGATCAGTCATTATAAAAAAATTGATGAGATCCCTTTTGATTTTCAGCGTCGCTTGATGAGTGTGGTAGTGGAGGGTAGTGCGGGGAGGATTTTGATCACCAAGGGAGCGCCCGAAGAAGTTTTTAAAAAATGTGAGACAGTCAGACAGGGCAAAAAATCTGTCCGTTTTGGTAAAATTTGGCAAGCCAAGGCCCAGAGCAATTATGAAAATTTGAGTCAGGAGGGTTATCGAGTTTTGGCAGTGGCGACTAAAAAGATCAACGATAAAAAGAAATCATACAGCAAGCAAGACGAGACTGATCTGGAGCTTTGTGGTTTTGTGGCCTTTTTGGATCCACCGCGCCGTGGTTTGAAGCAAGTCTTAGAAGAGCTACACAGCGTCGGTGTGCGGGTCAAGGTGATTACCGGTGACAATGAGTTGGTGGCTAGTAAAATTTGTCGCGAAGTAGGACTGCCGATTCACGGTGTCCTGATGGGTGGTGATATGGAGAAGCTGAGTGATGAAGCTCTAGTACCAGTAGCCGAAAAAACAACTATTTTTGCTCGTTTTTCACCTGAGCAAAAAAATAGAGTGATCAATGCTTTGCGAACTAGCGGCCATGTCGTGGGCTATCTGGGTGATGGTATCAATGACGCTCCTTCGCTCAAAGCAGCAGATGTCGGCATCTCAGTCAATAATGCTGTCGATGTAGCCAAAGAGTCAGCGGACATTGTCTTGACGCATAAGAATTTAGAGATTTTGAAAGATGGTTTGCTAGAGGGGCGAAAAGCTTTTGGCAATACCATGAAATATATCATGATGGGCTTGAGCTCCAATTTTGGTAATATGTTTAGCATGAGCTTGGTCGTATTTTTTGTACCATTTCTGCCGATGTTGCCCATCCAGATTTTACTCAATAATTTTATTTATGATTTTTCTCAGGTGACTATACCGACTGACAAGATTGATCAAGATTGGCTCCAAAAGCCACGTCGTTGGAATATGCAATTCATCAAGCGTTTTATGTTGTGGATTGGACCGATTAGCTCGCTTTTTGATTTTACTACTTTTTATGTGCTCTATAGTGTTTTCAAGGCGGATGAGGCTTTGTTTCAGGCGGGTTGGTTTATGGAGTCTATTGCTACACAGACTTTAGTGATTCATTTTATCAGGACCAAAAAACTACCCTTTATCCAGAGTCGACCAAGCAAAGCTTTGTTGTTTAGTACTTTTTCTTGTGTGATTTTGGGTTGGGTGATACCCTACACTCCTTTGGGTGCTTATTTCCAATTTGGTCGTCCGCCTTTAGCGATGGTGGGAGCTATTTTATTGATTGTTGTGAGTTATTTTGTTTTTGTAGAAATTGGCAAAAGGATTTTTTACAAAAAATATGATTTTGATATTGCTGCTCACTCGGCCAAAAAGATTGCTAGCAGAGAAGCGTAGAGATAATAGAGTGTATTAAAAAAAGATTCAGGCGAGTGTAGTTTAGTTGGTAGAATGTTTCCTTCCCAAGGAAAAGGTCGCCGGTTCGAGTCCGGTCACTCGCTCCATCGAGCTCAGCTCGACCAATAATTAATTTTACAAATTTTATGCAAGTGTGGATTATTTACGCTTTGTTGTCAGCAGTTTTTGCAGCGCTGGTTGCAATCTTTGGCAAGATTGGCCTGAAAAATATTGATAGTACTTTAGCTACTACAGTTCGCTCAGTCGTGATGGCTGTTTTTTTGGTCATTGTTTCTTTGTCGCTCAAAAAAACAACTCTCT
>CAYUER010000028.1:707-8001 GCA_964443785.1 uncultured Gammaproteobacteria bacterium | reverse complement strand
GCAATACCCATCAAGATAAAAAGCGTAGTCCAGACTGGACCAAAAACCCAAGAGGGTGGATTCCAAGTTGGTTTGTTGATTGTCTGGTACCAGGTAGCTATCTCCGGAGTAGTAAAAAATGAACCAATAAAACCAGCGCCCAAGCAGATGAGCACCGCCGAAAATAATTTTACAATACTTTTTGTTTTCATCCAGTTTAGAAATTAAATTTATTAGATTTTTATTATTTAAAGTAAAATAATTAGTAATATTTTTTGATATTTCCAGCGAAGTTAGTAATATAAATTTCTAACTGGATTCATGATTTATTTTTTAATTGTCTAAATAAAAAATAGCACACTCCTAAGAAAATATAAACATCGCTCAGATTAAAAACTGTAAAAAATGGCACATTAAAATAATCTACTACTCCCCCGTACTGTAGACGATCCCAAATATTACTAGCTGCCCCGATAATTATCAAACTGTAGGGCCAAAAATATTTTTTTTCCGCTCTAAAATCTCTATACCAAAATAAAATCAAGACAAAAAATATCAAAAATAATAAAGGATACAAAATCGGCGCTGGTACTGGCAAAGAAAAAGCAATATTTTTATTGATATACAAAGCAAAAACACCATCCTGACTGGATAATGTTTTCAAAAAGAATACTTTCAAGAATCTATCTAGGATCAATAAGCTTAATAGACCCAAATAGTATCTTGGCATAAATACTTTATAAAGATTTGCGCTTGCAATCCATGCAAGCAGTGGCTGAAGGAAAAGCTTCTAAACGCTTGGGGTCAATTGGTTTACCGCAAGATTCGCACAAACCGTAGTTGCCTTCGTCAATTTTGCGTAGAGCTTTGTCTACATTGAATAAAGATATTTCCAAAGTCTTTTCTAAGGATAAATTTTTCTCAAAGTCAGCTACCTCAGCAGCATTTTCATCTTCTTTGTCGCCATAGTCGACAAATTTGGCGCTAAAATCATTTTCCGCTACCTGTACTGTATCTACATTTAGTTCGCGTAAAATTTCTTCGCGTCTTTTTTCTAACTCACTCTTACGAGTCCCTAAAAATTTTGCATCAAATGTCATGTTGTAGGCTTTAATTACCACAAAATAATAGCAAATATTCGCTTATTTTGCAAGGTTTTTTGTTTATCGAGCTTGAGCAAAAAGAAAGCACATCGAGCACTATTAAAACTGTTCGACTCCCTCTCTCCACCTCTGCCAGTGAGCGGATGGCAGATCGAGATCGCTC
Organism: uncultured Gammaproteobacteria bacterium; assembly: GCA_964443785.1. Taxonomy (GTDB): domain Bacteria; phylum Patescibacteriota; class Patescibacteriia; order UBA1558; family GWA2-36-10; genus CALMZN01. Next base: position 6,756 of record CAYUER010000028.1, on the reverse strand, counting down.
GAAGAAATAGAATTTTTTGCCAAAAAAAACAGGACGCATCCGAGCACCCCTAATAGCATAAGCTTTGTGGGCCGTAAGTGCGCCCCGTAGCGTCTTCACGATAGCTTGTGGCATGTTTGTCATGCCGCCTTGTAAGTTTTATTGGCTTATAAGCATATGTTGTTGTGAAAACGTCAGTGATTCTATTCCGACTCAAGAATCAATTGTAGAACTCCACCATTTAGCGGAAAGATCTCATTACCTATCCGGCAATTAGGATTTTCCTTTTTGTATTTTGTTTTTGTTTTGCTTTGTTCAAGCGTCGGTGGCTTGATTACTCAAAACAGTGAAGCTCTTAGAGCTAGACACTACTCTTAAAAGTAATGTGCAGTTCCAAATCTTTTGTTCAAGGTACTTATTTATCTACAATATAAGTATATCATATTTTAGCATCTCTGTCAAAGCTATTTATTGGCTAAAATTAGCAAAAATAAAAATATATTTTTCTATATGTTGACAATTTTGTCAACAATAATCCACAACTATCAACAAGTTATCCACAAAGCCCCTCGCGAGGGGCTGTGCAAACACTTATTTTTGATGTTTTTTAAGTTCTAGAATAGTGTAGAAGATAATCTTAGGCTCAAAAAATAAAAAATAGAGTCCCCAACACCAATATTGACCCTATTTTACACTTATGCTAATATTTTTTTGCTAGTTTAGCCTGATTTCAAGCCTTGGGACCACTGACCAAAAGCAAAATCTAGCTAGCTGGTGTGCAGCAGACCCAACTCAAGCCCTTATAGTTCCGGTAAATGCGACCTTTTTGCCAAGACAAAGGTCGTCGCACACTACCCAAGGGTAGAACCGCGAAACCGGCATTGGGATCAGTTGCTGGTGCTTGCACTGGGGACATGTGTCAACGGACATGTGTCCCCTTTTTCTTTTGCCAAAAAGAGGTAAATCTTAAAATTTATTTAAAACAAGCCTTAAAACCTACCTGAGCGCTATTTTCATATGAGACAACTGTCAAATTATTGATATTTTGATCTAATAAAGCCTTTTTAATTGCTTCATTTTTGATCTTAGCGCTATTGACTTGAGCCAAGTCAATAATCTTGTAATCCCCTGACACCTGACATTGGTTCAAATAGCTGGCAATCTGCTGGGTACTGACAAAAGCTGTCTGAATCAGTGATTCATTATTGGATAAATAATAATAAGGACCAACCTGAGCCCCGTAAAGCTGCCCTAAACGCCAATAATCATAGTTTTGATACTGCAAGAGCTCTACTGTGGCCTCTTGCTCTCCTACTAGCTCAGTATAGACTGTGCCATCTGGTAGTCTATTTTTTACTTCTTTGAGCTTGAGGTTTGGCGCCCAATCATTGATTCGAGATTGCCAATCCTCAGAGCTAGCCATCAGCCAAGAGTTGTTGGCCAGATAAATAAAATTATTCTTGAGGATCTGTTCTTCAATCTTTTTGGCTGACAAGCGATAAAATGGCAAATCAGTAAACAAGGGTTCTAAAATATTTTGACTAATGATAGACTGCCATTGCTCAGCTGCATGATCACCAAAACCAAAAATTAAATCAGCGCCACGAGGAAAATTGGCTTGATTTGGCCACTGGATAGTACTACTCGCGTTAATAATCTGCTTGAGTTTGCTCTGCCAGACATTAATATTGATCTGACCATCTGCTTGCTGATAAATATTGGCATAAAGATCTGGTCGGCCTGTTTCTATTTTTAACCAAGCCGTCAAATCAGCCAAAAAATTGGGTGGTGTATTTTTGGACCAAAAAATATTGACCCCTGAGTTGAGATTGTTGTTGATTGATTCTAGCTTGGGCTGACTGGCATAGCTGTTTGGTAGAGCCGAATCAATGCTAAATAGTAAAACTTCTTGATCGATCAACAAATAGCTATACTCGGGATGATTTTCACTCAACCATTTGGCTATGCGCTCTGCTTTATCTAGACGCAATAAAAAATTATCAACACTCAATGTTTCTGTCCGAAACCAAATAATCTCTTGGGTCTCTATAAAACCATTTTGCAACAATTTTTTGAGTTCTTCAATCTTATTTTTTGGCTCCTGACTATTGATGACTGATATTTTACTGATGTCGAGATTTTCAAAAGAGCTCCTATCAGACCAGTGGTAAAAAAAACTAGTGTTAGCTGGCAAATACAGGGTCAAAGACTGACTAGATTGCTTGGGATTCAAAAATATAATCAAAATCCCCAGCAACAAAACACCAAAAAAAAGCCACCAAGCTTTACTTGGTAAAAAAGTAAATTTAATTGGCAGCTTTTTGATTGTCACCACTTTTATCTTTTCAAAAATGGTTTTTTGTTAAAAGGTTTTTTGAAAGGTGGACGCTCGACATAGCCCTCAGGCTTTGGTAATAAATCTTTGATAGATAGGGAAATCTTGTTGTTGGCTGTATCGACATCGACTACTTTGACTTTGGCTGTATCGCCAATATTGAGCACATCACTGACCTTCTCAACGCGATTGTAAGCTAGCTGAGAAATATGTACCATACCATCTTTACCAGGCACTAGTTCAACGATGGCACCAATTTCATTGCCGGTGTTGCGGTCTTTGATGATTTGAGTAACTTTGCCATCATAGATTTCGCCAATCATGATATCTTTGACAATATTTTCAATCCACTGTTTTGCTTTTTGTGCTCCCTCACCGTCAGTAGAGGTGATCAGGACCAAGCCAGTCTGCTCGATATCAATCTGCACATTGCACTTGGCAATGATTTCATTGATAATCTTACCGCCAGTACCGATGACATCTCTGATTTTGTCAGGATTGATAGTCAAAGTGATGATGCGAGGAGCATATTGTGAAAGCTCTGGCCTAGGTGCGGCAATAGCTTGCTTCATCACGCCCAAGATCTGCAGACGAGCAATGCGTGCCTTGTCCAAAGTCTCTTTGACAATACCGTAGCTGATGCCACCAAGCTTTATATCCAGCTGTATGGCGGTGATGCCAGTCTCCGTGCCAGCGACTTTGAAATCCATGTGTCCTGAATGATCTTCGATACCCTGGATATCGGTCAAAAGTTGATAACGATTTTTATCTTTTTCATCCAAGACTAGGCCCATGGCAATACCAGCCACCGGTGCAGTGATAGGCACGCCAGCGTCCATCAGAGACAAAGTCGAGCCACAAATAGAGGCCTGCGAAGATGAGCCATTGGACTCCAATACTTCTGACACAACACGAATAGTATAAGGAAATTCTTCATCTTTTGGCAAAACTGGCAAGAGAGCTTTTTCGGCTAGTGCCCCGTGTCCAATCTCGCGTCTACCTGGACCGCGCAAAGGCTTGACCTCACCCACAGAAAATCCTGGAAAATTGTAGTGGTGCATATATTTTTTGGCACCGGACTCTTCCATCGAGTCTAGAGTCTGCTCGTCACCAGGTGCGCCTAGTGTCACGACTGACAAAACCTGAGTTTCACCACGAGAAAATAAACCACTACCATGCGTACGAGGCAAGAGTGCTACTTCGGCAGCCAGTGGTCTAATCTCGTCCATCTGACGACCATCTGGTCTCTGTTTTTTATCCAAAACTAAATTTTTAAAAGCCTTTTCTAGGGCAGCATCAAACATAGCTACGCCCATAGCTCGACCATCTTTATTCACTTCATTATCATCTTTGAGTAGCTGATCAAGCTCGGCTTTGACTTCTTCGATTGCTTTTTTTGTTTTTGATTTATCAGCATGAAAACAAGAGCTCAAATCTTTGCTCTGCAAAAAATTCATGACTTTTTCTTCCAGCATGCTTTTGAGAGCTTGCTTCTCAGCATCAATCAATGGCTCTCTTTTTGGTAGACCAACTTCCTTGATGATATCTTCGATAAATGAAACTAATTTTCTAATATGCTTACCAGCAAATTCTATGGCCTCGACCATATCATCTTCTTTGACCTGCTTGGCGCCAGCTTCTAGCATCACCACTTCATCAGCTGTGCTGACGACAAACAAATCCAAGTCACTCTTCTGTCGAGCTTCGACAGTTGGATTGATTACTAGCTCGTCATTGATACGACCAATTTTGACTGCACCGACTGGACCGCCCCATGGTATAGGTGAAATACCCAAAGCAATAGAGGCTGCCATCAAGCTCGGAAATTCTGGATCATTGATACCGTCGTAGCACAAAACAGTCAAAACCACTTGCACATCATTGCGCTCTGTTTCTTTGAATAGTGGCCTGATCGAGCGGTCAATCACGCGAGAGGTCAAAATAGCTTCATCAGTAGCTCTGCCTTCTCTTTTGATAAAACGTGAACCCTTGATCTTGCCAGCGGCATAAAGACGCTCTTCATAATCAACCAAGAGTGGAAAATAATCCACTCCCTCACGAGCTTGTGGGGCCATGACAGTCGTCGCCAAAACTACTGTATCACCATAAGTGACAGTACAAGAGCCATGGGCTTGCTTAGCCAGCTTGCCAATCTCTACAGTGAGAGCGCGACCAGCTACTTCGGTAGTAAATTTTTTACTAGCCATAAACTAAACTTTCTTGGGCAAAGGCTAGCGATAGTTGATTTGACAAATTGCAGACAAATTGACACCAATTTTTCTCCAATCTGCCAACCAAGCTCATTCTAGCTACAGTTTGCCTTAATTATTTTTCATACAAGAGCCCTGTAAAAATACAGGGCCTTGTTTTTTATCTACTATTCTTGATCTTTTTCCTCTTCTTCGCCAGCTTCCTCTGGAGCACCCAAGACAATCTCGTCTCGCAAAGCATCATTTTTTTCCTTTTTATTGAACTTTAGACTTAAAGCACTCAATAATTTGGTAAAACGCTTTTCATCCTCTCTCTCTAGGTAGCGTAAGAGCTTATGTCTCAAGGACACTTTAGCGATCAAACCACGGCGAGAAGAAAAATCTTTTTTATTCTCTTTCAAATGTCTGGTCAACTCTTTAATTTCCTCGGTGAGGATGGCGATTTGCACCTCTGGAGAACCAGTGTCATTTTTGTGGGTCTTAAACTTTTCGATGAGTTTAAGCTTCTTTTTCTTGTCCAACATATTTTTTTCCTTTATTACCACTTAGCCGAGCAAACCTCGATAGTCAGACTAAAGTCAGGTCAAACCAAGCTATCGGTATCAATAATTAAGTGAATGGATATTACCACTTTTCAGCATAAAAGTCAATTTAATAGGCGTTAACACACTACTATTGACAAATTAGCTAAAATATGCTATTATTATATATTATTTAAAGTACCTTAAAAGTGGTAAATATACAGTTACAGCGCCTAGATTAGCTAATATTCTAACTAATTTAAGCGCTGTAACTGTAAACAGGGCTCAGCTCTCTATCCTTGCATGGTGCGGGGGTAATAGAGTGGGCCAAGCCAAGTACGAGGGGAAAATGTCGATCTTTTTTGGTGTTATGAGTGTGATCATGTATTCACTCGTTGTCCTCAGTCGTCTTTTCGACCTCGGACCTATCAACGAGCTCAATGAGCTCAACGATCTTCACATGCTTGGCACTGCCATCTTCTTACAATGCATGTCGATCAACATCAGAGTGCACACTAAGAAGAAGGGTGGCTAGCCCGCTCCTTCGCCGAGCCTCAGGGCTCAACTCCAATTTTCTTACGCGGTGTAAGGATAAAGGAGTGAGCCGGACCAAGTACGAGGAAACAATGTCGTGGTCAAACCTCTTCTGCCTACTCGTTGGAGTGGCCCTCGGCATCATCACGAGGATCATCGCGTCGCGCCCCAGGAGATAAGCCACTCCTGTGCAGAGCCTCACGGCTCTCAAGACCTCGGTAGCATCCCAACAGGGAGTGCCGAGGTCTTTTTCTTTTTGTTTAAAAATTTAAAAGCCCGCTAGCTCCATTCATTGTCATTGCGAGGAGTCTCGAGCGTAGTCGAGAGACGACGAAGCAATCTACTAGCTTGTAGATTGCCACACCAGCTCTTCATGAAGAGCTGGTTCGCAATGACGATAAACCAATGCAGCGGGCTTTCATTAAAACTCCATCTACATTTTTGTGTCGTTTTATGATAATATTAACCCT
>CAYUER010000028.1:0-697 GCA_964443785.1 uncultured Gammaproteobacteria bacterium | reverse complement strand
AATTCATGGAAAAAAATTCTTTAGCTAAATACAAACTGTATTTAAAAAGCAAAAACCTTAAAGCCAGCACTATCAAAAATTATAACTGGCATGTCGGACAATTTTTACTATGGTCTGAAAATAAAAAAATAACCACACCACTATTGAAAAAATATAAAGAATTTTTACTTAACTCTCAAAAAAATATCGGCAGTATCAACCTGCGTCTAGTCATCCTCAATAGTTATCTACACTTTATCGGCATCAAGCACTCCTTTGAGCTGCTAACTGAGCATAAAAATAGACTAGCGGCTCTCACGCCTTTGCAACTGCAAAATTTTTTGGATCAACCTTTGAGAAAAAATAACCCAGTGGGTCACCGAGACAAAGCTTTGCTAGAAATTTTATATACCAGTGGTCTCAAAGTCAGCGACCTAGTCACTCTCCAGAAAAACCAAGTTGATTTTTTGAGTCGAGAGATTATCATGACCAAAAAACACATTGCCCTACCACCATATGCTCTGCACTATTTGGAAAAATATCTGAATTTTCGGAAAGACAAGAGCCCTTGGCTCTTTATCAACTTTGATCGCAGTAAAAAAGCTGGCGAGAAGCCACTCTCAGTCCGCTCAGTCGAAAGAATGGTAGAAAAATATGCTCTCACCCTCAGACCAAGACTAAAAATCACTCCCCAGATACTCCGCAACACACTGGCTTA
>CAYUER010000027.1:2862-9145 GCA_964443785.1 uncultured Gammaproteobacteria bacterium | reverse complement strand
CAGACGAAGCGTCCAAATTGGGACAATGCTTCTTTGCTTCATTGATATTTTATTGTCAACAAAAGCACTATATCATATATCTAAAATTTTGTCAATAGCCTATCAAAAAACAACCTAATTTAATAGGCTGTTTTTTAGTCAAAATATTATATTTTAGGCCGCAAAATGGAAAAACTGATTGATCAAAAAGATAACTATAATACCGATAATAAACCATGATATTTGAGTCAGCTGGTTGACTCTTTTTTGCTCCTGGAGATGAGGCATGATATCAGACATGGCAATGTAGAGGAAGCTGCCAGCTGCTAAAGACACTAAAATAATTTCATGTTCGGCTGCTTGAGCATAAAAATAAGTAATAATTGCGCCAGCAACTGCTATCAGACCAGAGATAAAATTCCAAAATAGAGCTTTGGCTTTGGAAAATCCCGAATGTAGTAGGAGGCTATAGTCACCAATTTCTTGAGGTATTTCGTGCAAAGCTATGGCGAGTGTAGCCATCCAACCAACAGTGTTGTCCACCGCAAAACTAGCAGCAATGACCATACCGTCCACTAAATTGTGCAAGCCATCACCAATCAAAATATTGACGCCGGCTGGATTGGTATGCTCATGCTTTTCTTCATCATGATGCTTGTGACAATGATGCCAGTGGAGGTATTGCTCGGCCAAAAATAGCAGTACAATAGAGCCCAAGATCCACAAAGATACTTGGTGAGCATCGTATTGACCTTCGCTGAGCATTTCCATAATCTCGGGCAACATATGGAGAAAGACATTGCCCAAGAGTACGCCAGCAGCGAGAGCTATAGCAGCGTCCATGATGCGGTGGCTATAGCGATCTTTACTAAAAAAGAATAAGCCCAAAAAAGATAGCAGGCTGATTAATAAAGAGGCGATAATGATAGTAAATAGCATATTTTTTTTAATTATTACATTTAGCACACAAACCATTGATCAAGATTTGGTGACTCATTAGTTTAAAATTTTTAGGCAATTTGATATTAATAGGGCAGGGTAGGCAAAAGGAATTTTGGCATTTTTGACAGACAAAATGGTGGTGATGCTTGGAGTCTAGATAATATATTTTTTCCAAACGCCCTTTTTTATCTTTGATACTATCAGCTTGGATTAGTTTTTTTTGCTCCAATTTTTCTAGTACTCGATAGATAGAGACTAGATTATTTTTTTGACCCAATTTGATCCATATTTTTTGCGCCGATAAGGGCTGCTTGCTTTTTTGCAAGAGATTGTAGACAGCTGTATTGGCACTAGTGATTTTGAGTCCAGATTTTTTGATATTTTCCGTCAGCATTTTCATATATTTGCTATATTATCATGTTTAAAATAATAAAGCAAGTGATTTGCTTTTGCTAGATGGTCATAGTCACTTTTTTAGTTGAGTTAAAAGCCAAAAAATGTTAGTATATCTTTAATATTATTATAAATTATGAAAAAAATAATTTTGGTTTTTATTTTATGTTTATTTCCCTTGCTGAGTTTAGCGCAAGCTGAGGGTACTTTAGATTTGCAGTTTCAGGCCAGGGTCCAAAAAATCTTAAAGGAAAGAATGACCCAGCGTGAAGATGGTACAGATGTGATCCAGCAAAATTTAGAGCTGTTGGTTTTGGATGGACCAGACAAGGGGCAAGTTTTTCAATACGAGGGGATCAATGATTTTGATATTGTTGAGCAAAATAATTATCAAGTAGGTGACAAAGTGATTGCCCAAAAAAATGTAGTCGATGATTCAGTGCAGTATTATATTTTGGATTATGTGCGCACTTCCAGCTTATTGTGGTTATTGATTATTTTTGTAGTTTTAGTTTTGTTTTTAGCGCGTTTCAAAGGGCTGAAAGCTTTACTCAGCTTGCTAGTCACTTTTGTGGTGATTATGTATTTTTTGGTGCCTCAGATTTTGGCGGGTGGTCAGCCATTTTGGTTGGCTATTTTTTCCAGTATTATTATTGCAGTGGTAGTGATCTATTTGACCGAAGGTTTCAATCGTTTGAGTCACTTGTCGGTTTTGTCGGTTTTGATCACTTTGTGGATTACTGGTTTGATGTCGAGTTTTTTCGGTCGCTGGGCCAGATTGACTGGGCTAGCTAGCGAAGACAGCTCTTTTTTGATTGGTGTTACGCAAGCGCCGATTAATTTTCAGGGCTTATTGCTAGCAGGTATTATTTTGGGTACGCTGGGCGTCTTGGATGACTTGATCATCAGCCAGATGGTGACTGTCCAAGAGATCAAAAGCGCCAATCCCCAGTTGCGTTGGACCGAGCTTTATCAGCGGGCGATCAAGGTGGGCGTAGCTCATTTGTCCTCTATGACCAATACTTTATTTTTAGCTTACGCTGGAGCCAGCTTGCCACTTTTGCTATTATTTTCGGTCAAAAGTGGACCATTTCTGAGTTTTTCTCAGGTAGTCAATCATGAGTTGATTGCCACGGAGATTATCCGTACTTTGATTGGCAGTATTTGTTTGGTCTTGGCTATGCCGATTGCTACTTTTTTGGCTGCGCGTTATTTATCACATCACAAATCATGATTGAAAAAAAGGTGAATTTGTGGTATTTTTATAGCAGATTTTAATATATGAAAATATCATCAGAAATCGTACTGCTTTATAAAAAAATTGAGCAAATTTATCTTGAGCGTCAAGCTTTTGCGCAAGATGAAAACAAAAATGTCATTGTAGTTGACGAGCTAGCCAGCCACTTGACTTCGCTTTATGAAAAATTGAGAAATAGCGTTGATTTCAAAGAAGTTCATTTATTACGTCGTTATGCTATTGAGCGCAATTTAAAGCGCCGTTTTATTTTAGAAATTTTAAAACCGCAAATTGCCAGAGCTTTGATTGAGGATTTGATCAGAGCCAAATATATACCCAATAGCGCTATTTTGGAATCCAAAGTACAGGAAGTAGAGCGAGTGATTGCCAAGTACAACAGTTTATTTGAAAAGCTCAATGAAAATTACGAAAATGATAAATTAGAGCAGAAGCATTTGCAGGATTATTTTGATTGGCTGATTGGTATAGAAGCTTGTGAGATTGATGTCATTTTGACGCCCGAAGATGTGGCTGATGCGGTGATTGAGGCAATGTATCAGATCACCAAACCACGCATCAAGCTCAAAGGTGATGACCTAAGTATCAAAGAAAAAAATATCCAGCTCTATATTGCTATTCACAAATCTCTGGTGCGTTCTGATATGACTATTATTTCTTATCATCTTTTGAATCTATATTATCCAGATTGGCTCAAGGCTGATGAAAAATTGATCAAAGAGATGGCCGAAAATATGGGAGCCATCTATCGGACTATCCAGCATCACTTGAAGCATCCTTATCAACGCAAGATATCCAGTGCCATCAAAGAGCCAGTGGTGACTTTTCAGGTTTTACACGAATTGATTTTGGAGCAACAGGACAAAATTGATGATTTATTGGTACAGCCAGAGGAGCTAGAGGTAGCGGCCCGTAAATTGATTTTGCAAAGATATAAATTTTTGCGCAGCAAATTGAGCAAGAGTTCTATCCGAGCGATTATTTATATTTTTATTACCAAAGTTTTGTTTGCTATTGCCTTGGAGTTTCCTTATGAGAGGTACATTTTGGGGCATATCAATTTTTTTAATTTGGCGATCAATGTAGTCTTTCCGCCCTTACTGATGTTTTTGGTGACTTTATCTTTTTCTATTCCTGGCTCAAACAACACAGACAAAATATTAGCCAACTTGAAAGATTTGGTTTATGACAAATCAGAGCAGTCTATTTTGTGTCAGCTCAAGGCCAAATACAAGCAATCTTTGAGCTACCAAATTTTTTATAATTTTATGTACACTTTATTGTACATAGGAGTTTTTGGCGGCATTATTTATGCCTTGCATCTTTTGGATTTCAACTTTATTAGCGGAGCTATCTTTTTATTCTTCCTGACGGCCGTAAGTTTTTTTGCTATCCGTATTCGCAATACTGCCAAAGAGCTCAAGGTTATCAACAACAAGGAAGATGTTTTGTCCTTTTTGATGAATTTTTTCTCTTTACCGATTGTGGCAGTCGGTCGCTGGCTCTCGACTAAATTCCGCAAGATCAATGTTTTTGCCTTTATTATGGACTTTATCATTGAAGCGCCCTTTAAGATGATGGTTTTGGCTTTTGAAGATTGGATGGGTTTTATGAAAGAGAAAAAAGAAGAGGTTTATCATGACGACAAATAATGCTGGCTTTTATGTCATCGCTCACAATATCAGAAGTCTGTTCAATGTCGGGACTATTTTTCGCACCAGTGATGCACTGGGCGTAGATAAGATATATTTGACTGGCTATACTGGTCATCCACCAGCGTCGCAGATTGCTAAAGTAGCCTTGGGTTCAGAAAACTCTGTAGCTTGGGAGTATCACAAAAATATTTCTAGTGTTTTTGCCAAGCTCAAAAAACAAGGTGTCAAAATAATTGCTTTGGAGCTCGGGCAGGGAGCGATAGTTTATAATAAATTCAAACCAGAATTTCCTCTCGCTTTACTACTAGGAAATGAAGTGCGCGGAGTATCGAAGCCATTGCTCCAAAAAGTTGATCAGACTATTTATCTGCCGATGTACGGTCAAAAAGAGTCGCTCAATGTCGGCGTAGCTATGGGTGTGGCTGGGTATTATATTAGGCAATACAAATAAAATGTCTAAATTAAAACTACATTACATCTTACTTTCCTTAGCCATCAGTGTTATATTTTTTAGTCTTATTTTTTATTTTTACACAAAAGATGATTTTTATGTAGCTTTAGCTTTTATGGCTTGTTATTTGTTGGGCTATGTTCTTTTGTGGCTTTATACTCATTTTCGTTGGAATAAAAAAGGAAAAATCAACACAGCTAATCAAAAAATTATTTATCCTTTTAGGCGTTTCATTGCTCATTTTACTATTTTTATTATAGTGCTTATTTTGTTTATTTTTACCTCCATTTGGACAGAGTCTTTACTGGGTAATTATTTGGAGCCAGTGTATTTTTTTGTTTTGTATTTCTTATTTGTTTTTATGGCTATTATGCCATTTTTCAATTTTTTATTGCAGGAAAAGTATCAAGCTAACAAAATAAAGATTTTTTTGGGTATTATTTTATTCAGTGTTTTATTTGCTGGTCAAAAGTATCTGGATTTTAAAGGTTGGGATAATAATTTATATATTCAAATAGGTATTTATGGATTATACGCTGTTTATTTAAAATATGCCTATGATTTTTTTCATAAATTAAAAAATAATGTTTTTTAAGGATTTGTGTTATAATATAGTCATAAGTAAACAAAAATAAATATGTTAGGTAATCAAATTACAGTCATTGGCGGGGCAGTATATGACATTATGTTTTATGCAGACAATGTGTTATTGATTGATAATCGACAAGATATTTTGCGCCAAAAATTAGCCGCCTTTGAATACGGCGCCAAAGTTTATAGTGACAAAGTTTATCTAGTCAATGGTGGTAGCGGGGCCAATGTGGCTGTGGCTCTAGCTAATTTTGGCTTAAAGACTCAATTATTGTGCCGTTTGGGTCATGATTTTTTGGGTCAAGATATTGTAGCTAATCTCAAAAAGAAAAAAGTCAGTACCAAGCTGATCCAATTTGATCACAAGCATCAAACTGGCTTGTCGTTTGTGGCTAATGTAGGCAAGGACAACGAACATGTTATTTTTGCTTATCGGGGAGCCAATGATTATTTGGATCTCGATGTCAATAAGATCAACACTCCTTTTGTTTATCTGACTTCTTTGCCCAAAAATTACACCAAGCAAATGGACCGTCTCTTCCATAAAATAAGCAAGAAAAAAATTAAATTAGCTTGGAATCCTGGTACTTATCAGTTGCAATTGCCAGCCAAGAAGTTGAGAGAATATTTTTCTCAGACTCATATTTTGATTGTCAATCGCGATGAAGCTTTGGAGATACTAGCTAAACATCAAGTCAAAAATAATATCAAAGATTTATTAAAAAATCTGCACAAATTTGGGCAGAAAATTACAGTGATTACAGATGGTGCCAAAGGTTCTTATGCTTTTGACGGTGAACAGGTATTTTTTCAGGCGGTCAAAAAAGTAAAAACTTTGAATACCACTGGAGCAGGTGATTCCTTTGGCTCTGGTTTTTTGGCTGCTTGGATCAAATATCGCGATGTCAAAAAAGCTTTGACTTTGGGCTCTTACAATAGTGCGGCTGTTGTTTCCAAAATAGGGGCGCAAGTCGGCTTATTGCAGGCTAGTGATTTGAAAAAATATAAAATATGAAA
>CAYUER010000027.1:1420-2762 GCA_964443785.1 uncultured Gammaproteobacteria bacterium | reverse complement strand
TGAAAACAGTAATCGCCGAAGTATCAGCTCGACACATTCATTTGAGTCAAAAAGATTTAGTCAAACTTTTTGGTAAGAATTTTAAGCTCACAAAATTAAAAGATATTTCTCAGCCTGGTGAATTTGCCGCCAAAGAAACATTGGTTGTCAAAGGATCGCGTGATTATTTTCCTAAAGTGCGCATTGTCGGCCCAGTCCGTCAAAAAACCCAAGTAGAATTGTCCATGACGGATTGTTATTTTTTGGGCATCAAGCCGGTGGTCCAGGCTTCTGGCCAAGTACGCAAAGCTAGTAAAGTTTCGCTACAAGGACCACATGGTCAGGTGCTCGCTCAGGCCATAGTGGCTATGCGTCATTTGCATATATCTAGGGAGCAGGCCAAGCTGTGGAAATATAAAAATGGTCAAAAAATAGCCATCATGGTCAAAGGTGAGCGATCAGCTATTTTGGAAAATGTATTGGTCAGAGTGGGTAATTTCAAAACTCATATACACCTTGATACTGACGAGGCCAATGCCCTTGGCTTGGTAAATAATCAGAAAGTATATATTTATGAAAAATGAGAACAAAAATCTACTCATTTTAAACAATGGTTCTAGTAGTTTGAAGTTTGCCGTTTTTGAATATGATGGAAAAAATTTAGGTCGTACTATTTTGACTGGTTCATATTCATCATACAATGATAAATCGATTTTGATTTATCAAAAAAATAATAAAGTGAGCCAAGTAAATTATGCAGCCGCCTACAGTATTGCTGGAGCTTGGCAAGCTATTCATGAAATTTTGGCTAAATTGGACATACAGTCAGTAGGCATGCGGATAGTCCACGGTGGAGCAGAGTTCAAAAAAAGCTGCAAACTTGATAAAAATGTAGTTGACAAAATCAGTAAATACAATCATCTAGCACCACTACACAACCGACAAAGTTTTGAGCTGATAAAATTAGTCCAAGCTACTTGGCCCAAAGTAAAAATCATTGCTAGTTTTGATACTGCTTGGTTTGCAGATTTAGAGCCAGAGGCTTATCTATATTCACTACCTATTAAATATTACGAAAAATTTGGTATCAGAAAATATGGTTTTCACGGTCTGAGTCATGAGATGGCTTGTCTCTATGCTGCCAAAAAGCTAAATATAAAAATCAATAAATTATCAGCCGTTAGTCTGCATCTAGGTTCGGGCTCTAGTATTGCTTGGTTGGAAAACGGAAAAGTAAAAGATACTACGATGGGCTTTTCACCCAATGAAGGTTTGACCATGGCCACGCGTAGTGGTGATTTACCGGCCGCTGTAGCCCTGTATTTGGCTCAAGAACAAAAGATGTCTTTGACTGCCATAGATC
>CAYUER010000027.1:0-1320 GCA_964443785.1 uncultured Gammaproteobacteria bacterium | reverse complement strand
AAAAAAATGGACAAGCCGATTAAAATAAAAGTGGAGAAAATAAAATAAATATTTTCTAAAATAATTATGATTAATACAATTTCAAACCAGCCAATAAATCAAGTTAGTATTTTTTTAACTCGTAAACAAAAATGGCTTTATTATTTTTTAGGCGTCTTAATACTTCCGGCTCACTTTTTGTTTTATGCACTTTTTTATTTACTTGGCTTGGGCGCTCTTATTCACTATATAATAATATTTTTTGCTAATAATGGCCATTTTAATAAGTATGGATTTGTTTATGGTGATCAAATTAATTTTACATTGCAAGTATTGTTGTTTATTTTTTATATAGTTTTGCTATTTATTTTCGGTATTAAGGGAAGAAAAAATAAAAAATATAAATTTTTATTTTTAGGTATGTTATCAGGTCCATTGCTAATTGCTATTGTTATGACAATAGTATTAGCTTTGAGTGATTTTTATATGATGTAAGTTAAATTTCCCAAAATAATTATCTAAAAAATCAAGTGCAAAACTTGGTTTTTTATGTTTTAAAATTTCTTGACAAAAATTAAAAAATATAGCAATATATTTTGTTCAACGCTCTTTAACAATACACTTGCAAAAAATCGAATATAGCCCTAGTTTCTAGCTCATTTTTATTAAAATGGTCTGTAAGCTAGGGCCATAGAAACGTTATGTAACCGAGCTTGGAAGCTCAAACCCCAGCCACAAGTGTGAGAAGGTAATGAACTATCCGATTGAGGTTAAAGCCACCACGATCAATGAACTCGTCAAACAGGGGTGCTATGACTGGTCTGATCCTGCTATCAAGGACGGTCATTTCAATATCGATGTTCCGCATCGGGCCGAAATCATCCTGCTTCACTTTCAGGACAGGATGGACGGAGAAACTGCTTTGAAAGCTTTGTGGAGGAATAACTTTCGTGCTGCGAGTATGCCTGAGCTTTTGACTCTGGGCATCAAGTATCCGAAGCTGCAGAAAGATTTTCCGATCGTGGCGCTTGGTTCGATTGTGCGCTACATCGGTGGTCGACGTTTTGTTGGTTGTTTGTATTATGAAGCTGGTGAGCGTAAGGTTTACCTGCGTTGGTTTGACTGTGATTGGTATAATCATGTGCGTTTCGCCGCAGTTCGCAGGTAAGTGACCTGTCTCTGCACCTTTGGCCCTGTCTCGGTCGTCTGATCGGGATGGGGCCTCTTTTTTTATTTCCCATTTTATTTCCCAAAATAATTATTTATTGCTACAATAATCACACAATATTTACTGTCATCCCGCACTTGTTGCGGGATCTAGCTAGATTCCTGCCTACGCAG
>CAYUER010000026.1:8437-9598 GCA_964443785.1 uncultured Gammaproteobacteria bacterium | reverse complement strand
TTAATTCTTGACATATTTCTTTTTTTACTTTATAATATTTACACAATTTATTAATTAGCACCGTAGACAGTGGGTTTTTGGCTAATATTAGCCAAGATTAAACATCCTACCGAGGTAAAAACAAGCATTTTTGCTTGGAATATGTCTGTCTGCGGTTATTCGCAGATTTTTTAATAGAAAAATATGCCAAAAAATAAGGAACAAAAATCAGAAGCCATCAAGAGAATCCAAGAAAAATTGGAATCTAGCAAAGGTGTGGTTTTTAGTACGGATCAGGGTTTAAAAGTGAAGGAAGTGGATGTTTTACGTAATGAATTACGTAAAAATAACGCTGAATATTTGGTTGCTAAAAAAACATTACTCAAAAAAGCTACAGCCGATGTTTTGGCTGACAGTGATTTGGATAATTTATCTGGTTCAGTTGGCGTGACATTTTCTTATGGTGACGAAGTGACTGCCGCTAAAATTGTGAGCAAATTCGCCAAAGATCATGAAGCTATGAGTTTGGGTGGTGGTATTTTAGAGAATAAATACATTGCTGTTGACATGGTCAAGCGTTTGGCTTCTTTGCCAAGCAAGGAACAATTGCTAGCCAAGCTAGTCGGTACTTTAAACAATCCAATGAGAGGTTTGGTAAATGTTTTGGGTGGCAATACTCGTAAATTGGTATATGTTTTGAATGCCATCAAAGAAAAGAAATCATAAATTTAAATTATTAAATAATTAAGAAAGTAAAAAATATGTCAGAAGAAAAAAAAGAAGTCACAGTACCTGCTAAATTCAAAGGTATTGTCGAAGAAGTAGAAAAAATGTCAGTTTTGGATTTAGCCGAATTAGTTTCTATCCTAGAAGAAAAATTTGGTGTTTCCGCTGCTGCTCCTATGATGATGGCCGCCGGTGCCGGTGCTGCTCCAGCTGCTCAAGCCGAAGAAAAAACTTCATTTGGTGTAGAGTTGACTGATGCTGGTGCCAACAAGATTGGTGTCATCAAAGTCATCCGCGAGATCACTCAATTGGGCTTGAAAGAAGCCAAAGATTTGGCTGATGGTGCTCCTAAGATGATCAAAGAAGGTGTCAACAAAGAAGAAGCCGAGGGTATCAAGGCTAAATTAGTTGAAGCTGGCGCTACTGTCACTTTGAAATAATTTATCGAATCAAAAA
>CAYUER010000026.1:0-8337 GCA_964443785.1 uncultured Gammaproteobacteria bacterium | reverse complement strand
TTTTATTGCTCAACAGCTAGTAGATAGATATGTTGTCCATTGAGTAGGTAGATGGCTTTTTCTTCAGGATCAATCGCTAGATCCAAAAGATTGTCAAAAGCCGGAGAGGTATATTGGCTCTTGATAGATCCATTTTTATCAAAAATAATAACTCTTTTGTTTTGGGGGTCTATGATATAGAGGTATTTGGCGTCTTTAAAAGTTTGGATACTACTATTGGCACCAATGATTGGTCTAGGTACATGGTAGCTAAAATTATCTTTATTGCCTTTGGTCAATTTGCTGATTTCCCCGTTGTTTTGGATGAAATAAACACTGCCATCAATAGCAAAAGAGCTGGCTTCATTGATTTTGGTGCTATCTTTGATCCATGGGCTAGCTGCTCCAAAACTTTGACCTTGCTCAGTATATTTGTAGATTTGACCGGTGCCATTGTCTAAAGCATAAAGATTGTTGCCATAGATATTAAAATCAACAATTTTGGTGGCTGCGGCCGCTTTGGTTATAGTTAGTTCGTTAATTTTTTGGCTGGCTATGTCATAGATAGCGTGGCTATCAGCCTTGCTGAGTAATAGTTTATTTTGATTTGGCCAGTCACTCAAGAGTATGCCGCCGTCAAAATCTACCAGAGCACTCAAGCTTTTGTTGTCATAAAAATATAATTTTTCTTGGCCCAAGATATAAAATTGACCATTTTTTTGGACTATCTGGCTTGGTCCTATGATTTCGGCTAGATTGACCAGCTCCAATGGTTGGGGCACTTCGTAGATATGGCGCACTTTATTGAGCTCACGGCCAATCTTTTCTTTGATGCTATTGATTTCACTTTGTTGTTCTGGCTTGGCAGCTTGGAAGTTGTTCAATGATTGTTCGATTTCTAGTAAGATTTGCTCGGCTGACATTTCATCATTATAAATCAGCTTGGCGTCAACTTCAGCAAATTTGGCGTTAATATTTTGAATAATTTGCTGGTATATTTGGTCTTTTTTTTCGACAGATTTTTTTTGAGTCAAGTAGACTGTACCTTGAATAAAAAATAATAGCGTCAATACTAAGCCGATGACGGCTATCTTTTTTGTTTTATTTAGTTTACGCCACCAGTGATAGCGGGTGTAAAGTTTTGATTTTACCTGTTGGATTGTTTCATCTTCTTTATTTTGGCGATATTTTTTGGAAAATAAAAATAAAAAAGTATTTTTTATTTCTTTAGCAATGAATTTTAATGTTTTGTAAACTAATACAAAAAAATATCCAGCCAAGATAAAAAAGTTTGCTATTTTGCGTAAAATATTGGTGTTTTTTGGAGTGGCTGTTTCGGTGCTATTTTTGTTGCGTCGTGGTAGTTTGCTAGAGGGTGCTGCTAGCTCACCTTTGGCTTCGATGATGTCGCTTTGCTTTTTCTCGGTTTGACTAATAGCATTGAGCTCATCAGCTCGTAGCTCATGATCAGCGTCGCCAGAATTTTTGATAATTAATGAATTAAAAGTGACAAAATCCGGTACAGTTTGTAATAAAAATTGTATTTTAGCAGCAGCGCTCTGAGGAGTGTATTTTCTGACCAATTGGCGTATTTTTTCTTTGGCTAAATAGTCGAGGAGTGAATTGGTGGAAATGATCAATGAATCTCCTTCTTCGAGAGTGCCATTGATGGTTTCAGAAAAGACTTTGGCTGGGTTGATATGCTCATTTTTGTTGGCTACCTGCTCAAGGCGATTGTGACTAATGAGCCAAGCCTCAATATGACCAATATTGGTAAAGCAGACATTATTATCTTTGATAATGCCAAAAGCCATGTCTAGAGTATTGAGCCAATGACGCATGCGACTACGAGCGTTGAGCTCGGGCAATAATTCGTTGACCTGCTTGATGATATCTTCTAGTAGTGAGTTTGGGTCACTATTTTTGGCTGATAAAAATAAAGAAGAACAGAGATTGATCAGCTCATCAATCAAGGCTTGTTGGTCTAGACGCTCGGCTTTTGGTAGCTCCAAAACTACAAAAAGCTGGCCAGCACTGCTTACTTCGCTGAGGTAGCTTTCAGAATAGGCTCGAGCGGCCAGGGCGTCATAGCGCAGTATTTTTTGGACTTTAAAACTGGTCATTTTACAATTATTTCAATTAATATTATACTATATTTGACCCGATTAGTAAATTTATGCTTGAACAAATTTTTGGCTCAGAGACCCGCACTAAGATTTTGAAATTTTTCTGTATCAATGCACAGGAAAAGTTTTTTATTCGGGAGCTTTCTAGGCGTTTGGATTTGCAGCTCAATTCCATTCGTCGAGAGCTCGACAATCTGGAGTCTTTTGGTTTTCTCAAGTCGATAGAGGAGGACGGCAAGAAATTTTATGAAGTTAATCAAGATTTTCCTTTATTTTTGGAGATTAAAAATTTGATTCTCAAGGCTACTACTATTGATGATATGTTTTTTGCGGACAAGATGTCCAAGGTCAACGGCCTGAAGCTCTTGGTTTTTACCGGCATGCTTACCAAAGCCCCGACCTTGACCGATGTATTGATTGTCGGTAAAGTGCGTAAAGTAGAGCTGGATAAATATTTGAAAAAAATTGCCCAGGGTTTACCACATGAGTTGCGAGTGACCTTTTTGACACCTCAGGATTATATTTATCGCTTATCAATAGTTGATAAGTTTATTTATGATATTTTTGCGCACAGTCGTATTGTAGTGGTCGACAAGATTTCCAAAGAAATTGGTAAAAATTATCTAGATGATATTAGTTTTAAACATTATAAACAGGCAGAAGGCACAGTGGTGGCTGGTAAAAAATAATAAAGTTATCTATCGCTTAGCTTTTGGGCTGGAATTTGATAAGGATCAGGTTTTGCATAAACTCTTTTTTTTGTTAAAGAAAAATAAAATAAGTCTCAAACAAATTAAATCTTTTGTATTACTTTTTCAAGCGGGCTCCTTGACTCAAGTCAAAGTCACGACTGCTATGATCAATGCCCTAGCTTGGCAAAATAACGCCACAGTTTATGCTGATTATAGTTTTCAAGGGGAAATAGAAGAATCTTGGTCAAAGATTATGGCCAAGTTGGCTAAAATAAAAAAGTTTAAACCCCTAAAAGTGGTCTATGATCGCGAACCAGAGATTACTATTAGTCAAAAAAAGAATAAATTTGAGATCATAAAGTAAAATACATTTTTTAGTAATTCGTGTTGTAATAAAGCCTAATTCTGTGGATAAATTAGGCCTTTTTTTATTGACTAAAAAGGCCTTGGTGGAGTATAATGTATTTAACAGACATAAAAGTGGTGAAAAGTGGGGGATTAATTATTTAGACTGTGGATAACTTTAGCTGAAATGTTCATCGGTGAATACAAGTACAATTTAGATGACAAGAATCGATTAGCTATTCCTAGCAAATTTCGAAAGTTTTTTACTGATGGGGCCGTTATTACCAAGGGTTTGGATAATTGTCTTTTTATTTATACAGCCAAAGAGTGGCAAAAGCTGGTTGATAAGCTGGCCAATTTACCAATCTCACAGGCTAAATCTCGTGCTTTTTCCCGTATGATGTTGGCTGGAGCCATGGATGTTTTGCTGGACAAGCAGGGCCGCATCATCTTACCTGACTATTTGAAACAATTTGCTGAGCTCAATAAACAAGTAGTTTTGGCTGGTTTGTACAACCGTCTAGAAGTCTGGGATGAAAAGGCTTGGGCCAAATATCAAAGAGTTTCTGAAAAAGAAAGTAATCAAATTTCTGAAGGCTTAGTCGACTTAGGTATCTAATATGGATTATCAGCATCGCAGCGTCCTACTGACTGAGGTCATAAAGAATATTCAGCCACAAAAGAATCAGAATTTTATTGACTGTACCTTGGGAGGCGGTGGTTATACTGAAAGCTTATTGGCTCAAAATGGACCACAGGGTAAAGTTTTGGCTTTTGAGCTGGATGACAGAGCGATTAAACATGTTAGTCAAAAATTGCAAAAATACAAGGATCGTTTGATTATTGTCAATGATAATTTCGCACATTTAAAAGATGCGGTTGAAAAAAACCGCAAAAAAATAGGTAAAATTTCTGGGATAGTATTTGATCTTGGTCTTTCCTCTGATCAATTGGATAAAGCGCAGAGAGGTTTTTCTTTTAAAGATGAAGCCGACCTTGATATGCGTTTTGATACCAAGCACCAGCACATCACCGCTTCGGACATTATCCTTACTTACCCAGAGAAAACAATTGAAAAAATATTGCGCGAGTATGGCGAAGAAGTGAAGGCCAAAAAAATTGCCGCCGGCTTAGTAGCTTGGCGACAAAAGGATAAACAAAAACAAAAATTTGTCAAAACTTCCATGCTTGTCTCCGTCATACTCGGCATATTGAATATAAAAGAAAAAGATTTACCTCGTTTCAAGCGTCATCCTTTGACTAAAGTGTTTCAGGCTTTGCGTCTCGAGGTCAATCAAGAATTAGCAAATTTACAATTAGCTTTGCCACAGGCAGTTGACATCTTGGCTCCGGGCGGGCATCTGGCAGTGGTCAGCTTCCATTCGCTAGAAGATAGGATAGTCAAAAATTATTTCAAAGAGCAAACTGGTCAGTGCCAGTGCCCGCCCGACTCACCTATTTGCACCTGTGATCATCCAGCTATTTTGGAGCTGGTGACCAAAAAGGCCATCAAAGCTAGTGAGCAAGAGATTAAAATTAATCCCCGTAGCCGTAGTGCTTTATTACGTGTTGCTAGAAAAATTTAAAATAAAAATAAATATGTCTTATCGCCAAACAAACAAATTATCAATTTTGGATAACATGCAAAAATTTAGCCATTTGTTTCTTATTTTGACTATCATTTTTTGGATGACTAGTCTTTTTTTGACCAATTATAGCAATGCACAAAATCTCAAGCGTAGTGAAGTGACTGAAAAAATTCGCCTCAACGAAGATGAATTGCGTTTATTAAATGCTGAGCTAGGTGTATTGCAGTCTATTGAGCGAGTAGAGCAGGAGAGCCAGAGGTTAAACTTGGTCAAAGTTGATAATGCTAATATAATATATTTAAGTGCTGCTGTAGACAAAGTGGCCTTAAAGTAAGCCCTCAGGTGGCCTAGGTTATGAATATCAGCCGTAATAATCAAGAGCATTTAGTTGCTTTTCGAATCAATATTTTGCAGGGGCTGATTTTTTTATTTATTTTAGTAATCATTGGTCGTTTATTTTATTTACAAATCATCAAGCATGATTATTATTGGCAGCTTGGCTTGGGACAGCGGGTGGTAGAGGAGGAACTGGCGCCCGAAAGAGGTAGGATTTTTGCTTTGGCTAGTCAAGATGCCAGTGATGGTTTTTATCCTTTAGCGGTCAATAAGATTTATTATGAAGTAGCTTTGGATCCAAAATTGATCACTCGTCCTCAAAACATTGCTGATATTTTGGGTAAAAATTTAGAAATTGATATTAATGTCATCAAAGAAAAAGCTTTGCGGACTGATAGGCGCTATGAGTTGATTGCCAAAAATGTCAGCGAAGAAAAAGTCAAACAAATTAAAGACGAGTTGCAAGCAATTTTTGAGGAAATAAATAATGACCCCAAAAATACAGAAAAATTGACTAGCCTTGAATCATTGGGGGTCACTTTCAAAAAAAATGTATTGCGTTTTTATCCTGATAAAGATATTAGCGCTCATATAGTAGGTTTTCTGGGTTTTGCTGATGACGGCATCAAGCGCGAGGGAAAATATGGTTTAGAAGCTTATTTTAATGATGAATTATCGGGTATATCTGGTAAGATCAAAGGTGAGCGTGACCAACGTGGTGTTTTGTTGGCTGATAGTCAGGCGAGTCAAGCTCGACCGGGTTTGGACATTGTCCTCACTATTGACCACACTGTCCAATACAAGGCTTGTCAGGCCCTGCAGAAGGCTGTCTTGAACCATTTGGCTGACAGCGGTACAGTGATTGTGATGGAGTCAAATACCGGAGCTATTCGCGCCATGTGTGATTATCCTAGCTTTGATCCAAATGATTATGGTAAAGTGGAAAGTCCAGATGTCTATAATAATCTGGCAGTTTTTCAAAATTATGAGCCTGGCTCAGTCATGAAGGCCATTAGTCTGGCAATAGCGATCAATGAAAACAAAGTCACGCCTGACACTAGCTACGAAGACACCGGTGAGGTCAAATTTGCTTTTAATCAAGTCATTCGCAATGCTGGTAATAAACAATATGGCTGGTCGGATATGAAAAAAGTTTTAGCTTTTTCGATTAATACTGGTGTCATTTTTGCTACGCACGATATTCCTAATAAAATTTTTCATCGCTATATGGAAAATTTTGGTTTTGGCAAAACTACAGATATTTTATTGAGTCAAGAGTCCAAGGGTGATATCAGCTCTTTGGAAAAAAAAGGTGACATCTATAAAGCTACTGCCTCCTATGGGCAGGGTGTGACTGTCACTCCGCTGCAAATGATCAATGCCTTCAATGTTTTGGCTAATCGTGGTAATCTAATGCAGCCGTATATAGTCAAAGAATTGCGCTATGATGATCAGACGATAGAAAGCTATGAATCTAAAATAGTTAGGCAAAATGTCATTAGTCCTAGCACGGCCTCGCAGCTAGCTGCTATGCTGGTCAATGTGGTTGATGGCGAACATGCTGTCAAAGCTCGCGTTCCCGGCTATTATGTAGCTGGTAAGTCGGGTACAGCTCAAGTGGCCAATATTGGCACCAAAAAATATGATGCCAATGTCACTATCCATAGTTTTATTGGTTTTGCGCCTGCTAGCCAGCCTAAATTTACTTTGCTGGTCAAACTTGACAATCCGAAGACAGCCCAATATTCTGAAGGCACAGCCATTCCTTTATTTGGCGAAATTGCCCAATTTTTAATACAGTATTATAAAATACCACCAGAACGCTAATATGAACAAAAGAAGATATAGAAAATTTATTTCTTGGCTATTAAAGCCCCTAGTCAAAGCGGTGATTCGCAAATATCATCCGCGTGTGATTGGTATTACTGGTAGTGTGGGCAAAACATCGGCCAAGGAGGCTATTTTTGCTGTTCTTAAAAATAAATATCGCGTTGGTAGAAATGCCAAAAATTTTAATACAGAATTAGGTTTGCCATTATCAGTTTTAGGTTTAGAAAAAAGTGGAGGTAAAAATATTTTTGTTTGGTTGAAAATATTTTGGCGAGCGTGGCAATTATTGTTGATTAAAGATAAAAAATATCCACAAGTTTTAGTTTTGGAGATGGGAGCGGATCGCCCAGGTGATATTAGATATTTGACCAGCATGGCCAAGCCTGATATAGCTGTCATCACGGCCATAGGTCATAGTCATATTGAGTACTTCGGCTCTTTAGACAACATTGCCAAAGAAAAAATGAGTATTACTGATAATTTTGATAGCCATGACTGTGTAGTGGTCAATGGTGATGATAATTATCTAAAAAATATCGCTCAAATTAAAAAAATACCTACCAAGATTTTTGGTTATGGTGATAATTGTGATATCCGTATTTCCAATGTTCGTTTTGTGTATAGACAGAATACTTATGGCACTAATTTTAAACTGCATTATCAGGGTACTGAAATGCCGGTATTTTTACCAAATGTTTTAGGTAGTCAGCATGCTATGGCAGCGGCAGCAGCTTGTTCGGTGGCTTTGGTCATGGGTTTGAATCTAGTAGAAGCAGCCTCTAGTATCCAAGATTATCAATCTGCCTTGGGTAGGACAAAATTATTGCCAGGCGTCAAAAATAGTTGGCTGATTGATGATAGCTACAATTCTTCACCGCAATCGTCTAAGGTAGCTCTAGAGCTTTTGAGTCAGCTACCTAGTAGTGGCAGAAAGATAGCAGTCTTGGGTGATATGTTGGAGTTGGGAGCTCAGAGTGAAGGTGAGCATCGAGCTGTTGGTCAATTGGTTGTAGATTTTAAGGTGGATTATTTATTTGTTGTTGGTGAGAGATCGCGTGATATAGCGCGTGGTGCAGTCGAGGCTGGTATGAGTGAGGATAAAATATTTCATTTTCCCAAGACTTTTGAAACAGGTATGTTTTTGCAGGAGCGATTAAAAGAGGGTGATGTAGTGTTGGTCAAGGGCTCGCGTGGTATGAAGATGGAGCAAATAGTTTATGAATTAATGGCTAGGCCTTGGGAAGCTGTAGATTATTTAGTTGGTCCAGTCAAAAAGTAATTAGTTTTTAAAGTATTATTTGACATTAGGGATTTTATTTGTTTTAATATCCATTGTTTTAGTAATATAGTGGCAGATTTTTTATGGCCCCATCGTCTAACGGTTAGGACATCAGGTTCTCAACCTGGTAATCAGGGTTCGATTCCCTGTGGGGTCACCAT
>CAYUER010000025.1:6488-11215 GCA_964443785.1 uncultured Gammaproteobacteria bacterium | reverse complement strand
GCACCCACCAAAATAGCGGTAATTACTATCCAAAAACGATTGAAAAAAATCAATAAACTAGAAGGTTGCTCAAATTGTATCTTTTTGTCTGGCATATTTTATGGCTCTGAACGATAATAAAATAAAGACTCATTCAAAGAAAGTATGACTTGAAAAGTGACTGTACCGTCATCACTTCTTTTGGCTCCAGTGATGCTGACATCGCTCGCAAATTCTTTGGATTTTTCTGTACTCAAAACTTTGAGCTGCTTGGCTACACTATCATAGCTCTTGGTCGAAGCACTGAGGGTCAGGCCACCATTGGTACCGACTGCCAAGCCAGAGTAGTAAACATCCGAGACAGTATATTTTTCTAGCAGTTCAAAAAAGTTTGTCCAATAAATATGCTTGCTCAAGGTGTCTTGCACCAACTTGATCTCTTGTCCTAAAACATTGATATCTTTGTTGAGCTGGGTAAAGTCCAAAATCTTTTCCTCAATTTTGGCTATTTCTTCTTTTTGCTTATTCTGCTCAGCTACAATCCTCTGCTCTTCATACATCACATAGACATAGATAGCACCCAAAATAAAGACTGACAACAAAATAGCAAAGCCAAACAAAGTCAAAATTTGCTGCCAACTCCTGACTCGAGCAGCCACTGGGATAAGATCAACGCGTCCATTGAGCAGAGAGTTTTTTTCTGCTGGTTCAGGTATATGAAATTTTGGTCCAGTCACCTTTGGTCCTTTGTTCACTGGATTATTAGAGGGCATTTCATCGACTTTGACCTCAGCTTTAGGGGCATACTCTGGCATACTAAAACCATTATTAGACACGGGAGTAGGGGCTGGAGCCTGAGTCGTTTCAGCATCCATTGGCTTCAATGGTGTCAGATCTATTTCCTCAGCAATTTTTTGCGTTAGGTCAAAATTATTGCTTGGCATTTTAGAAAAATCTTGGTTATTTTTGTTTGGCATACTGTCCATTTTAGGAACAGATAAATTAAAATTATTTGTTTCTTCTTTTTGTTTGTTTAAATCGCTTAACACTGCGGCGTCAATTTTGAGATCATTTTCCAAAGATGACTGATCTTTGGCCAAAACATTTGTCGCAGTTGGTTCGATAGTGATATTTTTTGACTTGGTCTGATGTTTGAAAAGCGCCAAAAATTTTGACCACCAAGATGGTCCTTGTTTTTTGATTTTTTTGGCTGGCACGAGCTCAATCTCTGGCGCAGGTTTTGGCGCTGTCTGAGCTTGAGGTGCAGCGGGAGCCTGAGCAGTGGCATAAACTTGATTACTGATGGGCGGCAGCTTGGCAGATAAATTTTTACTTTCCTCTGTTTGCTTGCTAAAATCCTGAAAAACTTTGACATCTACTTTGCCCTGAGGCTGACTCCAAGCTTCACTAGGAGCAGCTGACGTGACATTTGCAGATTGACTATGACCATTGTATTTCAGGCCATTGGCCAAGGCTGAGCTAGCTGGAGCTTGAGTCTTGGCTTTTGGTTTTTTGGCAAATCTAGACCAAAAAGATGGACCTTTGGGCTTGGCAAGCTTGGCTTTGGCTGGCACAAAATCTTGGATATGCTCCTCTATCTTGACAGCTGGAGTGCCTGTAGCACGCATAGTGACTGGCTCAATTTTACTTGGTGCTATTTTTTGATCTTCATTGTTGTAGCTAATCGATGGAGCAGCAATATGTGGAGCTGGATTATTATTTTTTATTTTCTTTTCTTTTTTAAAAGTTCTCGCCCACCAGGAGACATTCGAACCACTAGGCTTGTAGCTTAGGGATTTTTCTTTTTTCCCCGGCTTTTTAAAATCTGGATTAAAATTCAAAACTGGACGCTTTGACCTATCATCATGAGAGCGTAAATTTTCTGGTAATAAATTTATTTTCTTATCGTCCATTGAAAAAATTTTAGATATCACGCATACCGAGGCCAATCGCCACTGACATACGCGGACCAATCTCATGCAAAACCGGCTTCAAATCGAGCGGATAAATGACACGATCCCAAGGATCACCGATGACTACCGGTAGATTGAGCATGGTATTCAAATATTGTGGTAAATTTGGTAAAAAAGCACTGCCGCCAGTCAAAACAATCTTATCAATCATGGTATTGCCCAAACGCTGATAGCTATCAAAAATAAATCTGATTTCATTGATCACCGGTGTCAAAGATTTTTCTATTACTTCGGGAATATTTTGAGCGCCACCAGACGCCAAGCCAAAATCTCTTTTAAACTGCTCTGCTCGCTCTTGGTTGATATTGAGACTATTCATGATGGACTTGGTGATAGACTCGCCACCAGTATCAATACCACGATTCAAAACTGGCACGCCCTCTTCGATGATGCAGATGTCAGAATTGGCCGCACCAATATCGACCACCATGATAGTCGAGGGATCATTGCCAATCAATGAGCGCGACAAAGCCAAAGCCTCAGTTTCCAAGCTCAACAAATTGAGCTTGGCTTTTTTGAAAATATCGACATAACGAGCTACTAGATTCTTGGGTGCAGCTGTTAATAAAATACGATAATTTTTATCATCATCTTTTTTGCCGGCGCTTTGATTTTTGACCAGGTCAATACCAGCGCTAGGGGTAGCATTGGTAGTTGGCTTTTTCTTTTTGGATAAAATATTGTGATCCAAAATCATCTCATCGATAGGCACAGGGATAAACTTTTTGGCCTCCCACTTGATCGCTGCTTGCAAATCTTTTTTGGGCATGGGTGGCAAAGTGATGATAAAATTAAAAACCGAAAAAGTAGGCAAAGCAGCCACCACCTGTCTAGTTTCTATTTTGGATTTGTGAGCAATCAAATTGATATAGTCTGCTATGGCTTGATTATTTTTTTCAGAGGAACCACGCAAAATATTGACTGGCACATCAGCATAACCATAAGTTTTTAACTTGGCTTGGCCTTTAAAATTCTCCACCTCAACCAGCTTGATACTGGAAGTACCTATATCAACTCCCAAATAATTAGTAGCATTAGAAAATAAACCCATAATATTGCAAAAAATTTATTTACCGTTCTGTTTTACATTTGAATACAATTGTCCTCTACTTTAGAGGATCGCTCTATGATCTAGAGCCAAATAACAATGTTAATTATAACATATTTTTACTACTCCCACCAAATCTAATAGCTAGAAAATCTGGGTATAACTCTACTCAAATCTACTAGGCCTGGAGGCGGATTGCTCTGCAAGCGTCCATCGTTGATAAATTCTTCAGCTGGAGCACCGGTGATGCTATCTACTTTATTTCTCACCAAGAAAAATTTACGAGCCAAGACATTACCATAGATCTTCAAAAAGCCGGCACTAGCAAGACCAGTGTAAAGATGTGACGAGCCATCATAATGCACGGAAGAAAACTGACCACAATGCTGAGTTGATCTACCATAAGCATCGACCACGGAACAATCTTGTAAGCCATCTCTCCCCAAGACAATAAATGTACCCACTAACTCATCAACATCAGAGTCAATCTCCAAATCACCCCTGATAATCCAAACCAATGATGGAATTTGTTTTAAATTAGTAATAGCTGATGATGATTCGTAGGTAATATTTTTTTCTATCTTCAAAGTGCCGTTGACAACAATGATACCAGATCCACTGCGAATATTATCACCTACTTTAACTTCTAGATTGGGCACGGAGTCACTTATCTGTACATAAGTCGCATTATTATTTCTTTCGACATAAAAAACTTGATTGTCCAAAGGGTTGGCAAAAATAGCAGCAACAGTATTTTCAAACTGAGCCTGCGTCAAAGTATTGATCTGACTGCCATATTTATTATATTTTAAGGCTCCATTGGTTCGAGCAGTAGTGATTAAGCCCTTATAGTCCAATTTACCTAAAGCATTTTGATACTTACCAGTAGTGACCGGGGATAAAAAGTCAATAATCGGTCGGTTGGGTAGCTCACCTTTAAAAGAAGGTAGGCTTGGATCAGAATTTTTGGAAGCACCACTCACAAAATTTTTAATACTACCACTCGACTCAATCAAGTAAGAGGCATTGTACCTATTGATGGGTGGCTGATAGGTCGTACCTATGCGACCCTTGGCATAAATATTGCCCTTTGCTACAGAAAAATATGGCTTGGTACTAGTAGAAATACGCGGAGAAAAATTAAACCAACCAAAACCGCCAATTGAACCATCTGATCCCGACCAAGAATTGTAGCCCCAGCCACAAAGAGTGCTAGTGCTAGATCTACCGTGTTGATTGTCATACAATACACCGCCAATACGATAAACATTGGAGTCAAAAGTAGCACCAGTCTTGGTTTCACATCGCTTACAGCTATTACTATTGATATTAGAAGCATTGAGAGAACAAGAATTAGTAAAATCATCTACAGTACATTCTGTACAATTAAAGCCAGTTAAAACTTTTTGTAAATCACCATTTTTATGAAATTGGCAATCCCCAAAACCATCAGGACAGGGATCACTGGCACTACAAGCCCTATCGGTCCTGATGCTACAAGTACTCTGATCTGCTGTGTAATAAAAATATTCCTGACAATTTTCACAAATTGCCGGACCCAAACTATAAACCGAACAATACTCTGACCCATCAGAGCTAGCCGCACATGAGACATCATTACAAGAATTATCTTTTTGATCACAAGTGCAAGACGAGCCAGATAAACAGCTGTATTTTTTTTCTCTATAACAATTAAAACAACCCCTGATAGGATTATCACCGGTAGC
>CAYUER010000025.1:4926-6388 GCA_964443785.1 uncultured Gammaproteobacteria bacterium | reverse complement strand
TTATCATCTGACAAGAGCAGGTTGAGTAGCTAGAAGCAGATTGGCTCATTGCCACGCCCAAAGGGGGCGCATCTGTAGTGTTATTAGCTGTATCAGAAAAACAAATCCAACCAGGCGCCGAACCAGCTGGGCTAGGGTCAGCAATATTGCCAGCCCAAGCACAACCACGCACATAGCTCATGTCAATATTGGGCGTGGAAGCATCGTTGTCATGATCAACATTGTCTACAGCCATTTTCAAACCCCACTGCGTGGCCACAGAATCAATCACCACAGCGCAAGATCCCCAGCCAGTGCCATCAGGATTGCGCCCGCCATCTATATCACCATCGCCATCAAAATCATTGGCGCAATTCAAAGCAATCCAACCCATTTTATCATTCCATGCCCAGCCAACAATTGGCGTGTCATCTTGATAGACATTGGTAATCAAGGCTTTAGTATCAACCGATTTTTGCAACAAAAAAAAGCCAAAAGAAAAAATCAACAAGCTGATAAATATTTTACTATAAAAATGATAATGAAAATTTATTTTCATTAATACAAGCTAATTAAGAGTTGTAGACTTCCAACCAGTGGTACCACTACAAATATAAAATTTAAAACTAGAGTAATCAAAATAAGTTGCTCCTCTATTGGTAGTATCTGTGCAAGATAAAGTAGGTGCACCATTACCAGAGGTGACAAAAATAAAACTATTTGGACCCAATGGTTTTATCAATCCACCACTAGTGATATTACCACTGACACCCAAAATACCACCACTAATAGTCACATTGCCTTCGAATAAAGCCGCGCCATTGACTGCACCATTAGCCTTAACATGTAAAGGTTCACTGCCATTGCTTATACCTTCAGCATAGATTGCCTTGCCACTCTGACTAGTGACACTAGCCCACAAACCATAAAGTGATCCCACTGTTTTTACTCCATAATTACCCGTGGCATACAAACCAGTTCCCCCAGTAAAAAATGTCTCACTAGCCTCTGCTCTCACGGCATAGCTATTATTAGGATAAGTACCAGAAAAACTACTATACCCGTGTACAGCCGCTGTATTATTGCCGGTAATACTGCTATAAATACCATTTTTGGTAGCACCACTCACTGTCAGTTGATTGCTAGTATTTGGTATTGTATTGATACCAACTTCACCAGTATCGGCAAATGTAATTCTATCGGCTCCACCCTTCCAAAAACGCAAATCATTAGAAGAGCTGTCGTGGTACATAGCCCAATGATTGCCTGCACCAGCTACACTCTGAATATCAAGCTCCGCATTGGGTGAAGTGCTATAAAGATGTAAGAGTTTGTTTGGAGTATTGGTACCAATGCCAACATAACCGCTAGCGGTAGTAGTAGTATAATAAAGAGCGTTACTAGCTGAACGATTAATCAGCCAATCACTAGCCGCGCTAGCACCACCACCAGAACCATTGATCGTGCCAGTCACTGTCAAATT
>CAYUER010000025.1:0-4826 GCA_964443785.1 uncultured Gammaproteobacteria bacterium | reverse complement strand
CCAACATTACCATTGCTAGCTGGGCTAGTCGTAGTATAATACAAAGCTCGACTAGCGCTATAATTGATCGCCCAGTCAGCACTACCAGTACCGCCACCTCCGCCGCTAACTGGCACACCATTGACTGTTAAGCCAGTAAAATTACCATTAGTGGCTGTAATATTACCCACAATACTGATATTGCCATTGCCAGTGATATTTTCTCCTCCCAAATCTAGTGGTTGAATCAAAGGATTAAACACAAAAGTGTTCAAACTAGTGTCTTGGGGTAAATAATTTGGCTCCAGCCAAACCGCTTCTACTTGCCTCAATACTACTAAAACACTCAAAAATGAAACTGCAACCACTAAGACAGAAAGAGGCCAGGCAAAAAACTGTTTTTGCTTACGCATATTGTTAATATTTTTTATTTTTAGTTCTTATATTATAACATATCCGAGAAGCTAATGCTAGATGATCAAAAATAAATAAGGCTACTAGCTATTTGCCAAAATTCTTTTTATTTTATAAAATTAATTGGATATTAACAAAATATCAATTTATCCACTAACCTAACAACTATGCCAACTATCGCTATAATTATCTTGGCCCTAGTAGTGGTCTTGGTAGCGTGGGGTATCGGTATCTACAACAGCTTGATTACTTTGAAAAATAGAGTAAAAGAAGCTTGGTCAGATATCGATGTCCAGCTCAAAAGACGCTACGATTTGATTCCCAACTTGATCGAGACAGTCAAAGGCTACATGCAGCATGAGGCCTCCGTCTTTACCAAAGTGACCGAAGCTCGCTCCATGGCCATGCAGGCTACTGGCACAGCCGACAAGGCCAAGGCAGAAAATGCTTTGTCCGAATCTCTCAAAAGCCTTTTTGCTGTAGCCGAGGGCTATCCTGAGCTCAAAGCTTCGCAAAATTTTTCTCAATTGCAGGATGAAATTGCTGATACAGAAAATAAAATCCAAGCCTCTCGCCGCTTTTACAATGGCCAGGTCAGAGATTTTAATACCAAAATCCAAGTATTCCCTAATAACTTTTTTGCCAATTTGATGCACTTTACTGCTTTTGATTTCTTTGAAATAGAAAATAAAGAAGAAAAAGAAAACATCAAAGTCCAATTTTAATTTTTGAAAATAAATTTTGCTAATTAATATTGTCATTCCCGCGCAGGCGGGAATCTACTGCTGTATTGCCATATGGCAAATCAATGGTAGATCCCGGATCAAGTCCGGGATGACAGTATTAGTAAGCAATTTTTTATTTGCTTAATTATTGACAACAAGCCACGATAATGTTATATTATGATAATAATATTTACTAAAAAATATGTATAATCAAATCGCTAGCAATAAATCAAAAAGTTATTTATTAATGTTTTTATTTTTTCTAGTAATTATTGGCATTACTTGGGCTTGGTCACTATACTTTGGTGAAAGTTCAAGCTATGGCACGCTTATTTTTGCGGTGATATTGGCTACAATTATGAACTTGATCAGCTTTTTTGCTGGCGACTCCATTGCTCTGGGTATTGCTGGCGCCAAAGCAATCGCAAAAGATGCCAATCCCTATGTCTTTAGAATGGTTGAAAATTTGAGTATTACTGCCGGTATCCCAACTCCCAAAATCTATATAATCAATGATCCAGCTATGAATGCCTTTGCTACTGGTCGTGATCCTCAGCATGCCTCTATTGCTCTAACCACTGGCATCATCGAGGGTTTGCAAAATGAAGAATTAGAAGGAGTAATCGCTCATGAGCTATCACACATCAAAAATTATGACATCAGACTGATGATGATAGTCATTGTCTGCGTAGGCATCATCGCCTTGATGGCTGACTGGCTGACTCGCAGTCTCTTTTGGAGACGGAGCGATAACGACAACCGCAACAACAATGCCATCTTTATGATCATTGGCTTGGTACTAGCTATCCTATCTCCCCTCTTTGCCAAACTCATCCAGCTCGCTATCTCTCGCAAGCGAGAATACCTAGCTGATGCTTCTGGAGCACTCCTGACCCGCTATCCTGAAGGTCTAGCCAAAGCTTTAGAAAAAATAGCCAGTCAAAAACAAGCCCTCAAGCACGCCAACAAAGCTACAGCTCATCTCTATATCGCCAATCCCTTTGGCAGTGAAAAAATGGCCAATCTATTTTCTACTCATCCACCCATTGCTTCACGCATCAGCGCTTTGCGCTCAATGTAAAAAAACATGAAAGAAGAACCACAAAATATTTTAAATAAATTTACTTATCACTTTAAACGCGTTTTGATCAACGCGCAGAATTTGGCTTTTGCCAAAAAAAATACTGAAATACAAGCAGAAGAACTACTCAGCTCACTACTAAGTACCAAAGGAGCTCTCGGCTCTGACATCTTGATCAAACACAATGTCAAAATTGATTTTGCTGATCCAGAAAATAAAATTGATTTTGAGATAGTGGCTAGTGTTGATCCAGAGCACCTACCTCAGCCCTCTGCCCTCGCCCAAAAAGTAATCGAGCGAGCAGTCATTGCTGCCTACAAATTTCAACACAAATATGTAGGCACTGAGCATTTGCTTTATGGCTTTATCGATATAGCCGACGAGCAGATTGCCCAAATGCTCAAAAAAGCCAATATCAACACCCAAAATCTCAAACAACATTTGCAGCTCATCTTAAAAAGCAACAACAAATTCAATGATTTGAGTGCTGAGGAAAAAAATGCCAAAGAAATCGAAGATATTTTTGAAGATAATCTCCCTGAGCAAAGCCCTTTGGACACCTATACTATCAATCTCACTAGCGCTGAAATCCAAAAAGATATTGACCCGGTCATTGGTCGTCAAAAAGAGCTAGACCGCTTGATTGAAATATTGGCACGCCGCACCAAAAACAATCCCGTGCTTTTGGGTGATGCTGGTGTGGGTAAAACTGCCATCATCGAGGGCTTGGCCAAAAGAATAGTCGAAGGCCAAGTGCCTGATGTCTTACTCAACAAAACCATCCTCAACCTTGATCTCTCTGCGCTCATTGCTGGTACTATGTATCGAGGGGAATTTGAAAATAGACTAAAACAAGTCATCAGTGAAATAAAGAATAATCCCAATATCATCATCTTTATCGATGAGCTACACACGATCATGGGTGCTGGCGCCACTGCTGGCTCGATGGATGCTGCCAATATCTTGAAGCCCGCTCTAGCTCGTGGGCAACTACGCTGTATCGGCGCGACTACTTTTGAGGAGTACAAAAAACACATCGAAACTGACCGCGCTCTCGAAAGACGCTTTCAAGCTATCACTATCAATGAAGCCAGTGAAAGTGAAACTCTCGATATATTAAAAGGCCTCAAAAAAAATTACGAAAAATTTCACCAAGTAAACATCAACGACAGTGCTCTAGAAGCTGCCGTCATTTTGAGTAAAAGATTTTTGCCAGACAAAAAACTTCCAGACAAAGCCATAGACTTGATTGACGAAGCTGCTGCTCGCCTCAAGGTCCGCCAAACCAAGCGTAGCCTAGCCAAAGAAATACGCAAACTAGAAGAGCAAGCGCAAAATTGCCAAAGCAACAAACGCCAAGCTATCCTAGCCGAAGACTACCTCTCTGCTCTCAATTATCGTGATGAAGAAGATCGCATCTTGACCAAGCTAGTAGAACTCCAAGCCCAAGAAGACAAGCAAAAACAATCTCGCTTGGGTGAGATCAATAAAAATGATATTGTAGAAATTATTTCCGAAATGACCCAAGTGCCTATCGGTGACTTGACTATTTCTGATCAAAAAAATCTGATCAAGCTCGAACAAAAAATCAGCCAACATGTCTTTGGTCAAGATCAGGCTCTCCAAACTATTGCTCAGACTATCCGCCAAGCCAAAGCTGGCCTGACTGACCAAAACAAACCACTCGCCTCTTTCATGTTTTTGGGACCATCAGGAGTAGGCAAAACCGAGACTGCCAAACAGCTAGCCAATTTTGTCTTTGGTGGCAAGCAAAATCTGTTGCGTATTGATATGTCTGAATTTTCGGAGAGCTTCAATATCTCCAAGTTGATTGGCTCACCGGCTGGCTATGTCGGCTACCGCGAAGGCAACAAGCTCACTGACAATATCAAAAATAAACCATACACCCTGATACTATTTGATGAGATCGAAAAAGCTCACTCCGATATCTACAATCTGCTGCTACCCATCCTAGAAGAAGGAGAGCTGACTGATGCTACCGGACGCACTATCAATTTCCGCAACTGCGTGATAGTCATGACTTCCAATATCGGGCTACCCCAGTTCAACCAAGAAGCAGTAATGGGCTTTGACTTGGGATCAGAAAATACCAAATTTAAAAATGTTTCAGCCAAAATACTAGCTAGCTTAAGCAAACATTTTCCACCTGAATTTATCAATCGTTTAAGCGGTGTAGTTGTCTTTGATCCGCTGGACAAAAAAGCAGCTAGCCGCATCATCAAGCAGGAAATCAAACAGCTCAGTCAAACATTAAAAAAACAAGGTATCAACTTCAGCGTGGCAGTAGCCGTAGAAAATCAGCTCCTGAAGATGGCTCCTGACTACATCCAAGGCGGTGCTCGAGGCCTCAAAAAAATCATAGACCAAGAGCTGACCAACCCCATTGCTAAAATACTGCTCAGTAAAAAAACCAAAAATATAAAAGCTAGTTTAGTAAAAGAAAAAATTATTTTACGATAAAACATTAAAAAGTTCTCGATGCGCTTATGCTTAGCATAAGCTTACTCGAACAAAAGCTTATTTCTTCGAGCGATCTCGAGCTTGTCGAGAGAGAGTCGAGAAGTGAAAATGCCTAAGTCATTGATCCTAAGAAAAGCGATGATTCC
>CAYUER010000024.1:0-11698 GCA_964443785.1 uncultured Gammaproteobacteria bacterium | reverse complement strand
GTTCTGCGCTTGCTACTACCCAAACACAACGTAAATTTTTACAACGATTTTCATCGGTAATTTCTGGACAGATTTTACTCATTTCAGGCAGGGCTGTGTCTAGGGGTCTGAAAGATACCAAACGCTCACTAATCAAAGATAGTAGTAAATAACCACCAAATAATAAAAATAAACCCATTAATACACCGTTTATTTTTTCTTTGGCTTGGGATATTTTGGAGCCATTACCTCCGGCTAAGAGCCACTGCCAGCCAGCATAGACCAGCATAAACATAGCAACTACACCAGCAAAGATACCGCCGTAGCGATAGACAGCGACGATGTATTCGGGTAAAGTCGAGCCAGTCACGGTGGTAGTGGCAGAAAATTTACTATTAGGAATACTGATGGTAGGCTTAAACTCTATACCCGAGGAAACATCAGGAAAATTATTGTTAACATTATTATTTTGCGCCAAAGCAAAAAATGGTCCAGCAACTATGATGATAAAATAAAAAATAAAAAGAAATTTTTTGAACATTATTTTAATCTTATACTTTGCAAGGCGCCGCTATTACGATCGGTGAAATACAAAGTAGAGCCATCAGCGGAAACTGTCAAATTGTAGGCTGAATATATGCCCTCTGACCCCACTGGACTAGCTAGCAATGTTTTGACGCCAGAATTCAAATCTACTCGATAAAAATTGTCAGGATACTGATAAGTGATCTCTGGATAAAGACCAGCTCCTCGAGGCAATCCCTGAGGCACGGCACAAAACATCGTAGCATCATCAGAGTAGGTACATTTGTCTGGCCAAGTGTTGAGATTCAAAGAAACTTTGAGACTACCAATCTCCCCAGTCTTACCGCTAGTGACCCACAAATTTGGCAAATAATCAGTCTGTCCATTGTAAACACTATAAACTAATGAATTACCAGTAGGCGACCACTTGGAGCTAAAGCCAGATCCAGCCACCTCAAAAGCTTGTAAATTTTCACCATTGAGACCAATGGGATAAACCATCTGCCTTAGATTGTCTATACTTTTTTCATGCAAAGCTGCAATTTGGTTATCTGGAGAAAATCCGATTTGTGTACTATAAGATTTATCGCCAAGCTTTTCGATCAAAGTCAAACCAGAGCCATCATCCTTGGTTGCTACTATCCAATTGTTGTCAGCGTCATTTTGATCGGCGCTACTCATCCATTTGGCAGCAATCGCGTCCCCCTGCTTACTAAAAGCAAATTCCTCCATTTCCTGTGGCAAGCTTATTTGTTTTTTATCTTTAAAATTGTAGAGGATATTTACGCCATCAGGATATTCGATCACTGCTTTTTCTCCACTCTCACTCCAAGTCACATCAGAAACTCCATAAAATAATTTGTCACTCAACAATTCTAGCTGACCATTGGCATTGAGTCTAAAAAATTGCTGTTTGGCTGTATCATAAAAACTAATGCCGTTGTTACTCTTGGCTACTCCCAAGACTGGATCGGTGCTTAATTTATTGACCTCAGTCAAACCACCACTAGCTACCTTGGAAACCTTGTTGGGATCAAATTGTTGAAATGGCAAACTCGGATTCAAATTATTGTTAGTATTGGTCACTTGGGGAGTGCCAGTGGCTATGCCTGGTAAATTACCGACTATGGTATTAGTATTGTCAGCTGGCTGTGATGGTGCTGAGCGAAAAAATACCCAATACAAAGCAAAACCCAAAGCTAAAACTGACAAGGCAAATAAAGCGACTACTAATATTTTTTTAATATTCATTGCTGTAAAAATTTGTAAACTTAAATATTTTAATTTTTAAATAAGCTTTTAAAAACTTCCCAAAAGACCGAGCGGAAAAAACTACCCATATTGATCAGTGCTTCCAAAGGATGCTGATAAGCGTAGCTAATCATCGCTATAAAAAACATGATCAGAAAAAACAAAGTAGCCACTACGGCCATAGCAATCAACCAAAGTATGATCTCACCCAAATCCAATTTTGGTATCACTTTGGAGCCCAAGAGATTGCCACCGATAAACTGCACTGTCCAAACTAACACGGTCACTACTAGTAAAATCAAGGTGGCACCCATGGCCAGATTAGCAGCTTTGAGGGAAGCTTTTCGAGCTAGTTCTTTTTTCAATTTTTCCTCAGCTTGTTTTTGGACAATGTCAGCACTCTCTCCGCCCTGGTCTTTGGATCGATTTTTCAACATATCCAAACGACGACGCAAAAAATTTTGGCTTTTTGCTTCTTGCTCCTCTAGGCCACCATCTTCGTCTTGATCAGCTGACTGACCGACAGCATTATCACGACGAGCTTGCTCCCGCGCAGTATTTAGGCCAATGCGATAATTATTTTCTTGCAAAGTTTCTGCCATGATTATTGCCAATCAGCAGCGTCTACTAGCCACTGCTCACCATTTTTTACTAAATTAATTTTGATATCTTGATAAGTAGTATTAGATAAAAGCTGACCAGAAACTACTTTGGATTCTTGTCTTTGAGTTTGGACCAATATCTCAGCCTGACTATCATTGAGATCTATAATTTTATTGGCAATACTCTTGGTGCTCATACCTGTAAAATTTTGGGCTTGATAATCAATCTCCAACTGCTGTAAATAAGTAGACATTTTGTCAGTACACAGAGCTAAGATTTGTTTGATATTTTCACCAGGTAGATCAGAAGAATAAGTACCAAAACGCTCAGCAAAATTCATCGCTGCTTGTATGGCTCCCAGCTCACTATCAGTCACGGTTGGTGGCAGATCCTTATACTCGAGATTGGCACTCGGTGCCTGAAAAACCGGCAAACCCTCACTATTGGGCTCATCTTTTTTCTGACCATAATCAGTCAATTTAAAAGCAATGATGAGCGCTACAATAATCAATAAAGCTGTTAAGGCAATGATGATAATTTTTTTTCTCTTCGTGGAATCCATATATTTTGTATTTAACAATTTTTTAAAAAAATAATACCAAACATCTAACGCTTGTTAGTCGAATCACCCTCTTCTTCGGCCATCATGGCTTCTTCGAATTCTTTTTTGGACTGCTCGATGTCCAAAAGCTGTCGAGGATCAGAGGTAATAATCTGATGCTCAGTATAGGAGGCTTGTATTTTTATAGCAGCGTGCTTGGCGCCAGCAAAAAATATTCCCTCACCTACTCCCGACTCTAGCAATAAATATTTTTCACCTTCCGTCAACATAAAAGTTTTTTGAATCAAATTAATAGCTGCCGGTGATTGCTTGAGCAACATCTGAATAGACGAGTTGGTGACAATGGCATTGCCAAAAGGTGAAGTCAAAAAGTCATTGACATCCTGAGTGATGGTTGTCACTCCTAGATAGTACTTGCGACAACGCTTGACCAAGGCAAACATAAATTTGGCACTATCCTCATGGCGCATCATGATCCAAGCTTCGTCAACTACTAGCATACGACGCTTCATCTCACTACGGATGATATTCCAAATATAGTTGACGATGATATACATAGCTATGGGCCTGAGCTCATCTTCTAAATCTCTGATACAAAAGACAATCAATTGATTGTTGACTTTGACATTGGTCGGACTATTGAACAAGCCTGAAAAAGTACCCTCTGTATATTTTTTGAT
This sequence comes from uncultured Gammaproteobacteria bacterium, assembly GCA_964443785.1. GTDB lineage: Bacteria > Patescibacteriota > Patescibacteriia > UBA1558 > GWA2-36-10 > CALMZN01. Next base: position 8,098 of record CAYUER010000024.1, on the reverse strand, counting down.
ACGCAAAGCCATATCCTCTCCACCCTCCATGCTCAAAAGCACCTCTTCTAGATCAGACATCAAAGGCGGTTGGATATTACTCAGATCACTGGCGGGGGTGATATCTTTTTTGGCATAAGTCTCTATCAGGGCGCGATCAAGCAATGAATCTTCGGTATTAGTGATATTGCCAATCATCAGGCGGATCAGCCCCTTTAGGGTGATGACTGCGCTACGCAAAATATCCTCTGGCTTACTATCGCCACCAATACCTCTAGGCAAATCAAAAGGATTGAGCTTGCTCTCGGAGTTGAGTGAGACATTGATATAGGCGCCATTGACTGCTTCTGAAAGATGCTGGTATTCATTTTCTGGATCAATAATGATGACATCAGTCCCTAGCATCAAGGAGCGCAAAACTTCTAGCTTGATAGCGTAGCTTTTGCCAGCACCAGAGGTAGCAAAGACAACCATGTTGGCATTTTGGAGACTAAAACGATCAAACAAAATCAAGCTGTTATTATGACGATTGATGCCGTACAAAATACCTTGGTCAGAAGTCAACTCCGAAGAGACAAAAGGAAAAGACGAAGCAATGGGCGAGCTATTCATATTGGTAGTGATGCCCAGCTCGTCATTGCCCAGTGGTAAAGTAGAGTTGAAGCCCTGCTCGGTCTGCCAGAGAGCACGACGAGAATAAATCAACTGTGTGCCTAGTAAATTTTCAATACGATCAGAAACCAAATCAAGCTCGGTCTTATCTTTGGCATAAAGAGTAATATACAAAGCAAATTGAAAAAATTTTTCACTACCCTGAGATAGACTATCACGCAAAGCCTCAATATCTCTCAAAGCTGTTTCGGCAATAGGATCGCGAGGAGCTCCCTTTTCTGCATCAGCCATAATCTGCGCTTCCATAGTACCGACTTTGTTGCGTAATTGCTTCAAAACCAAGCGTATATTCATCGGATAAAAATACATGCTAATATCCAATGTCAGACTCTCATTGATAATCGGAGCAAACCAACCAATAGTGACATAGCGCGGATAGGTGACCACAAAAATCGAGCGAACAAAAATATCATTGAGCTGCAAAAAAGTACTCTCGACTTTCATAGCTGCCGGGGCAATGATATCACGGACTGATACTATACCTTCACGCAAAACTTTTTCTGCCTCTAGAAGCTCGCTATCGGCCACTTGTTTTTGGCCTTTGTTGACCTGGGCTTTGATAGCTTGAAAACGAGCGGCTCCTTCGTCGACTTCTCTTTCGCTGCTAGCTGCTTCTTTTATTTGCTTGGCTTTAAACATTGTTCTCAATATTTAATTTATTTATATCTTCTAATGGTTGTTTTTGAAACAAATTAGGATTGTAGCTGTTGTAGTAAATCTCGATTAATTCTTGGGTCTTCAAGCGCTCACTACGCAAACCTAAGGAGCCCAAACCGGCTTGGATAAAGCTACAACGCTTGGAAAGCTGAGCGCTAAATTCATCAAATCTTTTTCTACTGAGACGGACTACTTGAGCTGAAGAAAATACTGCTCCCAGACGACTAGCAAATTTCCTACCCTTGTCACTGATCGGACTATAAGGCACGACTACATAAAATCTCTTGCTCATGATTTTCTCCATGGTCAAAAGCTCCTGCACAAACTCTCGATAGTCGGCTGTCTGCATACGCAATAGTTCATTGGTCTGCTCTTTTTCCACTTTTTTCAAACGATTGAGATAATCATCGATATTGAGTGGTCGGGATTGGATCAAAACTTGCAAAGGGTAATCCAAGGTATTCAAAAAACTGACATAGCCGGAAATAATAGCTGCTTGTTCATCTTCAGACTTCAGATCAAAATTGATCGAAGATACCAACAATACTCCTCTGACTGTACCGTCATTGAGCACCACTAGATCATCCCTGATTTCTGCAATGTCCAAAAATCTTTGCGTAGAAACCTGCGGTTTATTGCCAGCTAATTTTTTACTGCGCATATTATTTATTGTTTACTGTTTTGCTTGCTAAATTATTCATGAGGTTGGCCTCTTGCTCACCTCGATACACTCCGCCCGTATCAATCACCAATGACAGCTCTGACAACTTGCGACTAGACAGCGGAGCTTTGGGTGTATAGCTTTCGGCTTTTATATTTTCACCCTTGGCATTGAATTGAGCGACTTTGATGTATTCTTTTTTCCAGATGCGAATCTTTGGTCTTTTTAGGGTCTGGATCAGATTGAGTAAAAACATATGAAAAAGCGTGCCATTGATTTTGACAAAAGCAAAAAGCACTACCAAAAAAACAATCCCAATGGTCTGCGTCAAAAACAAAGCAAAATCGGACAAACGATAGCTGACAAAGATAAAAAATGCTCCGACTAACACGATGATAAATTGTCGGACTGTGATCGGCCCCCAGATCCTATCCTCAGCATCGATAAATTGTGGTACGATAAAACGATTTTGCATATTTTAAAAACGTAATAATTTATTGATATCGCTAATTGCCTGAAACTCTTCGATGGTCAATACTTCTTCTCCGGCTATTTTTTTCTCGGCAATTACCTGTGATACTTCTTGGCCTTTGACCAAGCTCGCCGAGCCTAGATCCAAATAAATCTTGTAGACTGGACTTTTACGCCAAGCCGCAATGCCCTGAGCTTTTTTACTGACTGAATCTTTTTCCAAAATATTTATTTTTTGAAAAACTTTTTGCGCCCTTTCTAAGGCAGTAGCGCCATAACGCCTAAAATTATTTAGGCTCATACTTTCAATCTCCTGGACTGGTCCAGTCAAAATTTTAGCGGTTTTTTCTGCTACCAAATTGTTTTTGTTTACCACATCATTGACCTGAGGCTTGGCTGCTACAAACTGATCAGGACGCCTGACCTTGGGCAGAGACGGAGCCTGAGCCAAAGGATCTACACCAGCCTCCCCTGCTGGCTGAACTCGTACTTTGATCACTGGCGCAGCATCTTTGGCCATTGAGACTGACTCTTTGGCTACACTCTCTACAGTCATAGCCGGAGCTACAGCCACTGCAGCTGGTGCAAAATCATCAGCTATTTTGGGGGATGATTTTTGCTCTGTGGTTTTCACTGTCTGAGGCAGATCAGCCTGCTTGACTACTAGCCCACCCTCTGCATCAATCCTCTCTTTGATACCCTTGAGGATGGAACCCAGGTGATCCACTGCCTGCGGCAAAAGATTGTGGCCATTGGAAACAATTTTTTCCAGCAAATATTCTCTCGTAATCGTATAATTTTTGCGATTGCGAAAAAAATCAAATAATAAATTGTCAAATAATTTTCTATTGTCCGCATCAAAAATAAAATTATTTTTTTCGATAATTCTTTGAGAAATTTTTTCAATACTATACTTTTTACTGTCGTCTATCGGTGTCTGCGGACGCAAATTTTCAATCTGCTCATGATCTTCTGGGTGAAAAACAAAAATAGCTGGCTCATGATGCTCTTTACCATTGTGAAAAAAATCAAAACTAGCATCAGAAGGAGCAACATGCATAGTACTCAGCTCATGTGATGGCGCTATTTCCAAAGCAGTGTCGCTAGGCAAAACACTAGGAGCTTCTGAGCTGGGACTTTGAGTCTGGTGATAGGGCTTCATATGGCCAGACAAATCCTTGACCAGCAAATCATCAACCCAAGAAACTTGAGCGCTATTTTGACTTGAAAAATCAGGCATTAAAATGTCATTTAGATGACTATATTATAACATATTTTCACTCTGTGAGCCAATAACAAATCCAGCCCAGTCCCGCGTTGCGGGACTGGGCTGGATTAAATATAAAAAATTATTTTTTAAGCTCTTTCTACATACTCACCAGTTTCGGTGTTGATGACCAGATTGTCACCTTTTTTGATAAAAAGCGGAGTGCGTACTTCTAGGCCAGTTTCCAAAGTCACTACTTTGGTCACTGCACCAGCACTATTACCTTTGACACCCTCTGGAGCAGAGCTCACCTGTAGAGTAATTTTGGCTGGCAAGGAAACGGCCACTGGCTTGTCATTGAAAATCATGACATCTACCTCTTGACCTTCTTTGAGGTACTGCTCCATGCCGCCCAAATCTTTTTGATTGAATTGGAACTGCTCAAAATCAGCATTGTCCATAAAAAAATAATCTTCTCCTTGGACATAGAGATAGTTGGCTCGACGACGAGCAGTATCGGCAATCTCAACATCATCCGAGCCGGAAAAAGTTTTTTCCAAAGTATTGCCATTGACCAAATTTTTCAATTTGGTTTTGACTACGGCACCACCTCGCGCTACTTTGATATGCTGATTGGCGACAATCTGATAGGGATCGTTGTTGACCACTATGATTTTACCAACTTTTAAGTCACTTAAACTTCCCATGGTATTATCTAGAAACAAAAGGCAACAAAGCCATAAATCTGGCACGCTTGATGCTTTGGGCTAATTTGCGTTGATGCTTGGAGCAGACGCCATTTCTCCTTTTGGGGGTAATTTTGCCATAAGAAGAAATATATTTTTGAATCTGTTGCCAATCTTTATAGTCAACCTCGATTTGATTGTTGACGCAAAAGCTGCAATGTTTATTAATTTGCTTATTATGCATATTTTTAATCTGTTATAATGATTTAAAATGGAATATCCTCGATACTAATCTCCTCTTCGCTAGGCTCTGGTGCAGCTTGGACACCTTCTGACATATTATTGGTGTAGCTTGGCTGTCTATTGCTAGAGCGTGGTGCTTGGCCAGCATCAGAAAAATCTTGATTGCCAGCTCGATCAAGCATGATCATGTTTTCAGCGATGATCTCAGTGCGATAGCGCTTGACGCCATTGGGGTCATCCCAAGATCTGGTCTGCATGCGACCCTCAATGTAGACTTTGCTACCTTTTTTGAGATACTGATTGGTGATCTCTGCTAGTCTACGCCAAGCGACAATATTGTGAAACTCGGCTTTTTCTTGGCGATTACCACTTTGATCTTTCCAGATAAAATTGGTCGCGACCGAAAAACTAGTCACATTTTGACCACCAGGTGTAGAACGCATTTCTGGATCACGGACTACATTGCCGATCACCATTGCTTTGTTGAGATTCATATTTTTGATGATTAATCAACTTTTGGCTCAGTGGCCAATATTTCATCTAATTTTTTATCAATATCATCCAAGCTAATGTCAGACTTGGCAGACTCTTTTTCTTCGGCTGGCTTGCTGACAGCTACTCTAGCTGGACGAGCGCCTGGTTTTTTGGTGCGTCTGACTGGTTCCAGCTTATTGACTTGTTGCCAACGCAAAACATCAGCGTTGCTGGCTGGCTTTTGACGCTTGACTATCAGGTGACGCAAAATATTGGCGTCAAGCTTCAACTCATGATCCAAAAGCTTGATTGCTTTTGTCTCTGTTTCATCAAAGGCAAACTCCAAGTAAAGATAAAAACCGTGTTTTTGATTCTTGATCGGATAGGCTAATTTCCTGCGACCACCAGAATAAAAATCACGTACAATCTTGGCATTGATTTTTTTGAGATAGCCCAAAACTTTTTCCTGAACATTGCCATGCTCTGTTTCAGGAACATTAGGATTGACTATCAAACCTAGTTCGTAGTGCATATTATGGATCTTAATTACCTTACTCTTTGTAATAAAGGGCAAGGGTTTTTAGGGTCAAAGCCCTAAAACGTGGTTAATTAAATACCCAAATTTGAGCAATTTGGATTTGCCTACTTTACCATAATGAAAAGGGAAAGTCAACCCCATATAGCACAATCCTTTTTCTTCAAATCGTTCGACTGCACTCACCACAAGCGCTCGCGTAAATACTAATTATTTGCTTAATACCCCATTATTTACTATTATTAAGCCATGTCAAAATATATACTCATCAATGGCCAGTCAACTGACTTGGCCCAAGCAGAAATTTGGTCTGTTTTTCACAAAAAAGCCCAAAATTTAGAATTTAAAACAAATTTTACCATCTTAGATTCGGAGCTCTCAGCCCAAAATATCCAGGATCAGCTCGGTGGTACTATCAAAGTGGCTGAATATCTCAAGAGCATCGATGATCTCGGCCAAATCGAAGCAGATTGGTGGGCAGAGCAGTTAAACTTGAGCCCAGATCACAAGGCTAATTTTGGCTTTAGTCTCTACAATAGTAATAGCAAAAAATATTTGCAAATCAAAAAAACAGCCCTCAATGTCAAAAAAGAACTCAAAAAAAATGACTACAAAGCTCGACTGGTCACTAGCCAAGAAATGGACTTGTCATCTGTGGTCATCAAAAGCAATCATCTCCTAGACAATGAGCTACTCATCATCCAAGAAAATGGCAAATACCTCCTAGCCATCACTAGAGCTATCCAAGATTTTGCTGACTACGCTGAACGCGATATGAATAGACCAGGTAGGGATGACCGCTCAGGCATGCTCCCACCAAAAGTGGCCAAAATGATGATCAATCTCCTCGGCGTAGAAAGAAAAGGTGTCTTACTCGATCCCTTTTGTGGCTCGGGCACTATCCTCCAAGAAGCTGTACTACTTGGCTACAAAAAAATAAATGGGGCTGACAGTAGCCCCAGGGCTATCACTGATAGCCAAAAAAATATTGACTGGCTACGCGAGCAATATGACTACAATTTTGAAATCAAGCTGACCAAAAGCGATGTCAAAGAGCTGAGTCGTCACTTTCCCAAAGAATCAATCGACCATATAGTCAGCGAGCCATTTATGGGGCCAGCTCAGGACATCATCCGCAAAAATGATTTGGATTATTTTTATTCTTTGAGCCAAGATCTTTTCCAGCTCTACAATCGCGCTTTTCAAGAATTTGCCAAAATACTCAAACCACAAGCCCGTATTATTTTTATCTTTCCACTATTCAATATCCGTGACAAAAAAATCAACACTCTAGACATCAAGCGTATTGAAAAAAATGGCTTCAAAAATATCACTGTCCCAATCAATCTAGCCAATACAAAAAACGGGCAAATTGTTTACCAAAGGCCCGGACAAAAAGTATTTCGCCAAATCACTATTTGGGAAAAAATATAATTCTCATCATTGCAAGACTAGTTAAACGAGGCGCGGCAATCTAGTAGCCTATGGATTGCTTCTGGGCCAGCTGGCGGATCGTAGTGACAATGTCCTGATCAATTATCTAGCCAAGATAATTGATTTTTTATCACTTGCAAATTACGCCACTTGAGCTGAGCATCTTTTTGATCTAGATAGGTGACTTGACCTGACTGTGGCCATTGGCTAGTCATATAAAAAGCTGCTACCGCTGACTCCGAATCAGCTAAGCGCAATTTTTCCACTAAAATCAACTCCAAAAAAAGACGTCTAGCGAGCAGTTTGTCTTGATTGTCATCAAACCAAAGACTGACTGCACTGCCATAATGAACACCGATAAATCTTTTGAGAATACTTTTGAAACGACTGTCTTCTTTGATCAAGGCATCGATAGCTTTACGATTGATCAAAACTTTTAGGCAGCTCAAGACTTTTTCCTTGTCATTCATGCCGAGAGCATTCCACAAAATATCTCTGACTTTGTAAATGTCATTTTGTGCTTCTGAGAGGATAAAATTTTCTGGCAATAATACGCGATCTAGACTAGCCAAATTGGCCTGCAAATTAGCAATCGCCTGCTCCATATCCAGGGGCTGATCAGTTGCTAATTTTGACTCCTGCGGCAAGCTAGCCTGCACAATGCCATCCTGACTGACAAAATCTACTGGTACTTTGTCATCATAAGAAAGCAAAAACACGCGCAAAGATTCGCGCTCGTTTTCACCCAAGTCTTTGGCATTGGGACCTTTGGATAAATATTGCGCTCTTTGTAATGAATTGTGATAGCCTGCTCCCAAGTAGTGCACATAATCTTTGAGCCAATTGTCGATACTAGGCATGACTAAATGGCCATCAGGACTGACAATCTTTTTGGCTGAAACCCGCAAATCCTTAAACTCATCATACTCAGCCAAAAATTGGGCCACTGTACCACGCGCTGAGCTGGGGAAAGATTTTTTTTGCAAGGTCAAGCTAGGCAAATGCTGGGCCTTTGGCACCTTGCCCCCTAGACGCAAGATCAGACGATCAACATTGCCTAAGTAGTCTTGGATGGGCCA
>CAYUER010000023.1:0-14733 GCA_964443785.1 uncultured Gammaproteobacteria bacterium | reverse complement strand
TTAGAGCCACAACAACAAAATCCCTAACCAAGCAACATTGAACAACAAAAAACTAAACCATGGTTTAGCATTGAATCTTTTATTGATCTTGATCACGCCAAAAGACCAAGCAATCAATAAAAACAAAAGTCCCAGATGACTAGCACCTCGCTGGGCATAGATCTGCGCAAAATAGTAGATGATATAAACAAATAAAACTGTGTTGAGACTAGAAAAAATGGCCCCCAAAATATTATGCTTATCTTGAAAATTGCTTTGAAGCAGAGACATGTTCATCTCCAAAAAAGTAGAGATAAAAAAATAATAAACTAAACTCACTACTATCGCCCACAAGACAAAGCTCAAATAATTATAATAGGTCAAATAAAAATTTAGCAAAATATCCATATTCTTGTTGTTTATTATACCACAAAATATGGACAAAAAAAATCATCCAGCCCCTCGCGAAGGGCTGGATGATGTATTAATAAAAAAATTTAATAAAAAACTAAGGCTTGACTACTTCCCACAGCTTGTTGACGCCGTGTCCCAAAGTATCACCCGGCTTCAAATCTTTAGCATAAAGATAAAGAGGTCTACCCATATAGGTCACCTGCAAAGTCTTGTCGGCGCGCTCAAAAGTGCCGAGCTCACCCATGATGCCATTGGCTACTACGCCATTGCTCAGCATCAAGAATGGTGGCCACATTTTGGCACACTCACCACTACAAGTACTCTTGCCATTTTTGTCACTCTTGAATGCATAAAGAGTGCGACCCTGGCTATCCACCAAGAAGGAGCCTAGAGCTTGATTGCCACTGCTTTTCACAAAAACAATCTTGCTGTTTTTGGCTTTGTTTTGATAAGCTTGACGAGCATTTGGTACCAAAGACCAAAGTAAAAAAGCTGCGCCAAAAAAAGCAAAAAACAAAGTCATTGTTTTCCAAAAATTAAATTTTGATTTTGCCATAAATATTTTTATTTTAGTTAATTATTACACAAAAAGATCGACCTTTTAATATTGCCTATATTATAGCATTTTTTTAAAAATAAAAAAATAGCTAAGCGAAAAATTATCGCCCAAATAAAGTATACAGCAAGGCTAGAGCTGAGCCAGCCATCAAGAAAAAGGTAAACCAAACCAAAATCCTAGATAATTTTGTACCTCGGTATTCACCTAATATTTTTTGACTACTGTTAATCCTAGCAATGACAAAAAGTAAAGGCACTGAAGCTATGCCATTGAAAACAGCGGTAAAAATCAAAGCCTTGAAGGGATTGATACCGATAAAATTGATTAACAAGCCCAGTAAAGTAGAGACAATGATGACAGCATAAAATCCTCTGGCTTGACTGAATTTGCGATACAAACCTTCTTTCCAACCCATAGCTTCTGAGAGAGCGTAGGCTGCTGATCCTGCCAGCACCGGAATACCCAATAAACCCAAGCCAATAATCCCTAGGGCAAAAATATTTCTAGCAATCTGACCAGCATTGGGGAAAGACTGGACCAATGGCTCTAGGGCTTTAGCTGCATCAGCTGCCGAGGTGATGTCAGTCACGCCGTTTTTGTACAACACCGAAGCAGTGGTAATGACGATAAACCACTGACCAGTCTGCGCCCAGATCATACCAACAACCGTATCAATCCTCATGTTGCGCAAAAATTTTTTCAAGCCTCTTGGTCGACCACCTTTTTGTGGCAGATTGCGATGAGCAATTTCCTCCTCTACTTCTTCACTAGCCTGCCAAAAAAACATATAAGGAGTAATGGTAGTACCAAAAACACCCATGATGATAAATAAGTATTCAAAATTGAGCTGCCAATGCGGTACCAAAGTAGCGCGAATAATCTCACTCCAAGAATGATCAATGATCAAAGCTGTAAAAATATAAGCTACCAATATTATGGCCAGCCACTTTAAAAATTTGACATATTTTTTGTAGCTGACAAAAACTTCTAGATAAACTATCAGCACAGCAAACATGACTGCATAAAAAATAAAAGGTAGATCCCAGACCAACTCAGCGGCTGCAGCCATAGCTCCAATATCCGCTCCGATATTGATAGTATTGGCAATGACTACCAAAAAAACTACCACGCTCAATACTTTTCTAGAAAAATTTTCTTTGACCACACCAGCCAAGCCCTTGCCTGTCACTGCTCCGATGCGAGCACAGGTCTCCTGGATAGCAATCAGTAGCGGCAATTGATAAAAAGAAGCCCATAGCTGACCAAAACCAAATTGGGCACCAGTCTGAGAATAAGTAGCAATGCCTGATGGATCATCATCAGCTGCGCCAGTGATGAGACCCGGTCCTAAAATACGAAAAAATCTACCAAGTTTATTTGGTTTTTTATTTTTTAAAATTTTTTCTATATTTTTATTTTTGGACATAAATGATATTTATCTAAACATCTAAAGTATAACAAAAAACTGCCCTTTTGGGCAGAGTCTAATTATAATTTTATTCTTCAAAAAAATATGGCGGTGGGAGAGGGATTTGAACCCCCGATACCCTTACGGGTATACCGCATTTCGAGTGCGGCGCCTTCAACCAGCTCAGCCATCCCACCAAAGTATCTAATAAAAATCATCTTAATAATATGGTTTTTTTGATGTATTGTAAAGTCAAATACTATCACCTATAATAAAAGCAAAGGATCAAAGTCCTAGTGTCAATCAGCCACTGCGTCATTTGTCCCTGTTCTACACAACCCAAGGAGAGCCCATGTTACTGCAAATCACTACCCACGGCGATTTGTGGATTTTCCATTTTCGCAATCGCAGCGCTTACAAGCATTGCCTACAAAAAGGCACTTATCTGTGCCGACTGATCACCCATCCCTTTGGGGATGAGTTTGATGACTTGGTCATCTTGAGCGACCCATCCGCCAGCGATCCGACGCTGGAGTCGGATGCCTTGGTCGGCCTGAGCTACTCATCCTTGATGACCCACGCTCATCGCTACAGCCAGTTTCCTGACCAATCGATCCACGTCGAAGAAGTCGCCGACACCCAAGTCGAAGAAGCTGTGGTCGTAGCAATGCCTACGCCTACGACCAAGCCAAGCAATCAGATCATCCACCTGCCACTCAAACCGGTCGCCAACTTCCCCAAGGCCCAGTATCCGCGTCGCTATCTAACCAAGACCAACTCCGTACCGACTCGACACCGCGTCCAAAGATGTCACCCGGCTGCTCGTCGCGCCTGCTAACAGAAGCTCCGGCTTCACTCTCCTGCCCTTGGCCACCGAGACTCACATCGGTGGCTTTTTTTATAAAAAAGAAAAGCGGGACTTGCCCATTGAGAGGCAATGCCCGCTTTTGGTATTACGAAGCAAGCAATTCGCGCAAGGCATCCCTGCTAAAAGCTTCGGGATTCACCCGCTTGACGCCGTCCAACAACGGCAGGACCTTGTAGGTGTCATGGCAGCATACTGCCGTGCATCCATCGAAGCCGGCTGCTTCGAGCTCAGACAAAAAACGCTCCGCAATGTTGGGCTCGATTCCAAAGCCGCTGCCCAGCACCACACAGCTAGGCCGATGACTCATGATCGAGTGAACCAAGGTGGGAAAGTGGCGCTCAAAACGCACCACCAAAAAAGAAAAAGGCAAGTCCGAGGAATCGCCGTTTTCCAGCAAAGACCTGATCGAACGAGGATCTCGATCGACCATCACGACAACTGGTTTACTGGACATCAAACACCTCCTGGCAGTTTTTTGGTCCGTAGCTTGAAAATAAATGACGAAGGGAACAAAACAGATAAATATTTTAGTACAATCAATATTGAAAGTCAATACAAAAACAGCTCAAAAGCTGTCTTGGTGCCGAAGAGAGGACTCGAACCTCCACAGCCTCACGGCTACACGGCTCTGAACCGTGCGTGTCTACCAATTTCACCACTTCGGCTGATATAAAATAAGCCACCTTATGATATTATATTTAAACTGGCTTGTCCATATCTGTGCCAATGAAAAAATCGAGCCAAAGCCCGATTTTTTTAGACCAATAATTTATCTAAATCGGTAATTATTTTTTCGAGACTATAATCAGCTTTGGTAAAATAAGCATCAACCCCCAAATCCATATATGAATCTACTTTGTCAGTAGTAGCGGTATTGGATACTACTATGATGGGTATATTTTTCCAAGCTGGCTCACCTTGTTTCAATCTACTGACAAGATCGAGACCATTTTCTTGGCCTATAAGATAATGATCAAGCCAAATGGCATCTATGTTCTGACTAGTCAGATGGGCCAAGGCTTCATCAACTGAGCTCGCCAAAAAAGTATTAAAATTTTTTTTATTTAATTTCAAAGAAATAGCTTTTTGTAAAGAAACTTCATCTTCGACAATTAAAATATTTTTTTTATCTGTCATATATAATGATATTTTATATAAAATTATTTATTATAATTCAAGCCTTTGCTCCCCTCTTTTTTGGCTACGCCTTTGAGAGGAAGTTTGGCATAAAATGTAGTGCCCTTGTTCTCTACTGATTCAAACCAAACTTTTCCACCAAATTGCTCAATCACTGACTTGCAAATATATAAACCCAAGCCAGTACCATCAGTGATCTTGTCACGGATATTATCAGCTCTAAACAATTTAGTAAATATCTTGCTCTGTTGATCAGCAGGAATACCATAGCCAGTGTCTGCCACCCCAATCAACATATCCTTGCCGCTCACTGCTATACTGACGGTGATCTTACCACCATCTGGGGTATATTTTACCGCATTGGACAAAAAATTCTGCCAAACAATACGCATGATTTTGGCATCAAGATTTATTTTTGGTAAATTCTTGGCATATTTTTTGCTCACCTTCTGTTTCTTTTGCAACAATTGCGGAGCCAATTCATTGAGCACACTATCCGCTAACTCCTTGATATCAGTCGGCGCAGAATCGATAGCCAAGGTCCCGAGCTCAATGCGCGAAACATTGAGTAAAGCGTTGACCAAGTCTATCATCCTTTGATTGCCATCAAAAATCTCTTTGATATATTCTATTTGCTCTGTCTTTAGCTTACCAGCGTCACCATTGAGCAACATCTCAGCGTACCAATTGATAGCCGCCAAAGGTGTGCGCAATTGATGAGAAGCCAAAGAGACAAATTCTGATTTAGCTTTGTCAATCTGCTTTTCTTTGCTAATGTCCCTCTCTATGCCGATAAAATAAGCAACCTCCCCGCTCTTGGACAAGATCGGAGATACCGAGGCCATAGAATCATATACTTCTCCATTTTTACGACGATTTTGTAGCTCACCTATAAAAGCTTTTTTCTGGTGCTTGATAGTATGCCAAAAATTTTTATAAAACTCCTCACTCATCAAACCGCCCCATAGCTCTTTGCTACCTGCTTTTTTGCCTACTACTTCTTTGATGCTAAAACCCGTGATTCTCTCGACTGATTTATTGGCATAAAGTATAAAGCCAGCTGCATCAGTGATCACTATGTGGTCAGAGGCATTTTCTACTGCCAGTTGAAATTTCTCCAAATCTTGTACGAGGGAAGCTACCTTATTTTTTTCATGCTCCATGTCCTCCAAGACATTGAGCAAGGCGATTTTTTGCTGATCCAAATCTTTATTTTTCAATTCTACCTCCAGCGTTTTTGTTTGGACTTTTTTATCCAAATTTTTATACAAATCATTCAAGTCTTTGGACATTTTATTGAAGACTGTCGCCAAATCACTAAATTCATCACCACTGCTAATATCTACTTTCTGAGAAAAATCACCCGCGCTGATTTTTTCTACAAAATATTTCAATTTTTCTAGTGGTCTGATAAATATAGAAATCAATCTATACATCAAGGCAATCAGCAGGGCGACCAACAGAAAAATAATAATCACCAAAAACATAATAGTATTAAAAACCGCATTTTCAATCTTGGCTAGAGAAGTCTCCGTCACTAAGTAAAAAGGAAAATCTTGTAATTTAGCAAAACCAACCACCTCTCTGTCGCCATCAATACGATCATCAAGTCTCAAGGCTTGAGCGTCCAAATTGTGACGCAATAAATCTTGAATAACATTATAGTGCAAGGGTTCTATTTTTTGACCCAAAAATTTATCACTATTGTCTATAGCCGAAATTTCATCGGCTGATAAATCACCCAAACTCTTCAAAAATCTCTCCTCTTTGCCAGAATATACTATAACCCCATATCTATCTGTCATCATGATAGTGCTATTTTTAGACACTTCACTATCATCAATAGATTGATTAATACTATCTATATTTAGTTTGGCTACTAAATTGCCCACAACAACTCCCCTCTCATCAAAAACTGGCTCAGAAAAATAATAGCCAAATTGATTGCTAGTCTTACCCAATAATATATCGACCCAGGACTTCCCACTCTTTACCTGCTGAAAATAATCCCTAAAGCTATAATCTACACCCACAAAACGCTGATCAGTAGAGATCAAAGTATTACCCTCTTTATCCAACAAAAAAATAGACAAATACTCGCGATATTTTTGAGCATAATCCGCAAACATTTTATCAACCTGACTCTTACGACTAGCACTCAAGTCTACTAAATATTCTTGTACCAAAATATTGCTGGCCAGCATTTTGGCAAAAAGCTGATGCTTATGAAATATCTCATTGGTCTCATGACTTTGTTCTATATTGAGCTGATTGATTTCTTGGACTTTTTGCTCGACCAAAGTATCTCGCAAATAAAAAAATATAAAAAATACCATGATCAAGCCCATGACTAGACCAACTGATATAGTAGCCCATACTATTTTTTGTTTTAGAGAAAATTTCGACATAATATTATTTTTTTGTTTTTTCTAAATCGCTGATTTTACCTTTTAATTCCATCATTTTTAATTCCCTGCCTACCATGAATTTATTAAGATTGGATAATTCTTCTATTTTTTCTTGAATTTTGAGCTCGCTTTCCTTTTTGTCATTGATATCGATAATTGACCCAACCATTCTGATTGGCTTTTTGTGCTCATTGTACTTGACTACTCCACTGGCTGAAAACCACTTGTATTTACCTGATTTTGATTTCAAGCGATACTCACACTCACAGGGCACACCCTGAGCCAAGCACTGCTCCATATTTTTTGTGTAATACGGTAAGTCATCGGGGTGAATAATTTTTTTAAAAGCATTGACATGGTTCTGCAATTGACCTTTTTTATAGCCTAAAATTTGTAAAAATTTTTCTGAAAAAATAAATTGATTAGTAATCATATCCCAATCCCAAATACCAGCACCGGAACCAGCAATGACCAACTCGTAAGTTTCTGAAGCTTTTTTCAATTTATCTTCTAGGGCCTTATTTTTTTTAATTATGTCTTCAAGATTAGAAATTTTAGACTCCAAATCTGAGTGGAAATTTAAAATTTCCCAAAAATTTCTTGGTTTATTGCGTTTATCTTCATTGAAGCCCTCTGATTTTAAAAACAAAGTAATCAATGGAGCGGCTAAAACTGATAAGATCAGTCTCACCAAGACATTACCCTGTAGAGCTGATAGATAAAAATCCTTGGCGCCAAAAACACCAGTAGTAAAAATAAAAGTATCTATTAATAAAATAAAAAAAGTGACAATAAATACTCGATATAATAATTTTAAAAATTTTATCTTTGATAAAATCTCCCAAAAAATTGCCAATAAGAAAATGTCAACTACAATGGCCAACATCGACCAAAAATACATCTGCAAGGCCGCCCAATCAAAATGCACCCAAGCACTAGTGTCTACCAAAGACTGCAAAATATAGACTAAAAATATATAAAAAAATGAAGCGCCCAATATGACAGACAGAGCCATCATGGCGGCTCGCACTCCTTCAAAAAGATACAAAAACAAAATAATAAACATCAGCGTAGTAAACAAAGAAACCGAGGCTACCAAAAAGAATAATTTACCCCACAAAACAGCAAAACCCAAATCGCTAAAATTGTGCATCAAAACTGTCAAAATTGCCAAGTAAGCATAGATAGGTATGAGTGTAAATTTTGACTTCATCCTATACAAAAAAACTACCAAAGACCAGCACAGTATTGTTTGAATGGCTAAAATAATAAGTGACATAAGCTATGTTAAAATTATTTAATATACTAACGCGTAAAACTAATGATCGTACTAGTAGCCTCCGTCAATGGAGCGCAAACTGTCACCCTGCCATTAGCGTCTTTGACTACATTGTAGCCAGTGCCATTGGTACTGGTGGCGATAGGATCTATAGGCATACTGACCAAATATTTGGCATCAGTGGTCAAATCAGTCAGTGGTATAGCCTCAGTTCCTAAGCAAGCAAGAGTGACTACGCCAGTTTTACAAATCTCAGCCATAGTCGCCGGATTTGAGCAATTGCTATCTAGCTGTATAGCTGCTGGCAAGCTACCATTATTATCTACACTGTATTGTTTGATGGCATTCAAAATAATAGCCAAATCTACTTTTCTCTGAGCATCCCGCTGGCTAGCGAGCTGTCTATCTGGTCGCAAAGAATTAATAGTCAAAGCGGCTATAATACTCAAAATAAAAACTACCAGAATAAGCTCCACTAAAGTAAAACCATTAACTTGAACAAATTTTTTGTACATATTTTCTTGATTTATACTCTTAAAAATCTGCCACTTCCAGCCAAGAATTTGTCACTATACTCGGACTAATAGCCGTGACATTGGTCTGCACTTTGCGGATGATGGTACCTACTGTACTAGAGGCGATGACCAGACGATTGGATCCGCCTAAATTGCTCACTGTATAAGTGCAAGTGCCTTGACCTATATTCAAATTGCCACTACCTGTATATGCTGTAGAGCTACGAATGTTTTGCAAGCCCTCCTCTAGACAAGCGCTAGCTAACGCTCTAGCCTGACCAGCCTGCTCTTGCGCCAAGCTATTGGCTGACAAGCTAGTACCCAGCAAAATAAAAGTCAAAGCTATAGAGACAGCAATCGCCCCCACTATCATCACTGATAATAGGACAATATAGCCGGAATTTTTTTTACATTTGGTGAACATATTTATCTCAAACTAGCTGAGCCGTAAAAAATTTTACTATAATTATACTCTGGTTGATTATTATCATTTTTATAAGTCAAGGTAAACTGAAAACTAATCACCCCACTTGTGCCCGCTCTACTGAGATTATAAAAAATCAATGAGGAGGGCACCACTCTACTATTATTCAAAGTGACAGCTGTGGCGGTGCCTTCTTTGATTCTCAATTGTGAAGCAGCTAGATCAAAAATAGTGGGTGAATTGGCCCCATCGACTACATCTATAGACAATGAAGTGGCATTGGCGCCTATACTAGGCGAATTAATAGCTGTAGCATTACGAATAGTTTGGGTCACAAGCTGGACAATTTGTGCACCTTGTTGCTCAACCTCAGCAATAGTTTGACTCTTTTCTCGACTTTGCATCGCAACATTAAAAATAGTACTGGTCGCTAGCAAAATAACAATAAAAATAACGATATAAAAAATAATTTCTATAAGAGTCAAAGCTTGTTTATTGTTTTTGATAGAATAAAACATATTAAGATGGTTGGATGACATAAAACTCTGAAGTATTTGATGCGCCGACAACAAAAGCACGATCAAGGGCTGTATCATAATATATACCATTGGCAGCACTAGTCCCAGTCACACTCAAGCTACCAAGCAAAGAAATAGCACTAGTATTACTGACATCCAATACTCGAAAATTATTGCTAGTAGCTGAGGTGCTGATAAATAAATAAGTATTTTCATTACCTAAAGATAGATCTGTGACATTTGAACCAGCTGCATAGCTACCTAATTGAATCGGACTAGTCGGAGTACTAATATCGACTGCTCTAACCTCTCCGGCAGTACGACCAATAAAAACTACTGATCCTGCTCCGGCAATAGAAAGCCCCGTGCTGGTACCGGTCAAATTCAAGGTAGCAGCTACAATAGGCGTCGCTGGTGTAGAGACATCCACGACATAAAGCTCAGCACTAGTATTGTAGTTGGACACATAAAGATATGAACCTATCAAAACAGCATCACTAGCTGTACCGCCTAAATCCAAAGATCCTACCAAGCTGACTGCTGCTGGATTAGTCACATTGACCACTACAATTTCAGGATTACTAGCATCTAAAGTTCTAGTCAAATAAGCGGTGGTACCGCTCACTACTATATGAACTACGTCATTGGTCCCGGCAGCATCATAGGTACCAGCGACCGTCGGTAAGCTAGGATTGCTAATATTGATGATCTGCAAATCTTGATTGTCCTGACGAGAGCCAATATAGGCATAATTGCCACTGACTGTCACATTTTGCGGAATACCAGTCAAACTAAGTGACCCTACTAAAGTCGGCGATGATAAATTACTAATATCAATAATCAAAAAATCTGGCGTACCGTCATTGCGCACTACATAAGCATAATTACCACTGACTTTCACCTTCAGGCCATCTTTATTACCAGAGGCATTGTAGACGGCCTGCTGTAATGGCAAAGACCAATTGCCCACGCCAGCTGTAGCGATCCAATTAGTCAAATAAGTAGTCAATGAAACTGAGCCGGTCCTCTGCGCTGTCTGTTGCCAAGTGACCTGAGATATGACTTGGCGGTGATTGGCACTGGGCGTACTGATTTGTATCTGACGCGTATAAATATCTGTGACATCTTGTGATCCCGAAAAAATCCACTGATTACTACTGCTGGCCAAGCCATAATTACCGTCGACCAAATTAGCAAAGCCAGCATCGCGAATATTACGCACTGCCTCCAAACCCTCCTCTGCCAAAAAAGTCGCCCTCGCTCGAGAGCCAGATACCACTGCACTCTCCTGAGAGTATATAAAGTTGACTACTACCGAAGCTGCCACCAAAACCAAAATAGCCAAAGCCAAAACAATCTCCACTAAAGAAAAAGCGCTGTACTTAGTATTCCAGCGTGCCTTTATCATTGATTGTGATACTCTTGATATCATTAGTATTGATGTTAGTTAAAGTGATCGTGCCCACACTAGTTGGCAGGCCGGTAAATTTTGTAAATATTATTTCACTCAAGCCACTAAATGAGATAGAACTAGCAATATTGATTACTTCATCAAAAGCGCTATCTCTACTGGCATAAGATGGACCACGAAAAAGGGTGATGCTATTACTCTGTAGATAGACGCCCCAAGAATTGTTGGCGTCCACTGCTTGAGCCAAAATTTGCGCTCGACGCAAATTTTGCGCTGTGCTCACAGCTGCCAAATTCAAATCATTCTTGTTTTGATATCTTTGATAAAAGGGACTAGTCAAGCTAAACAAAATAAACAAAATAGCCAACACCAAGATCATTTCCACTAGTGTAAAACCAGTATATTTTTTTTGCCAGCTAGACATCTTAAGCGCTACCTATTTTATTCATTAGATTATAAATCGGTAAAATCACCCCAACCGCCATAAACATCACTCCCAAGCCCACAAAAAACAACAAAACTGGCTCCAACAAAACAGAGACTGCTTTGGCTGTATCGTCCAATTTATTTTCATAATTATCAGCAATCTGCAAAAGAATTTCTGATAATTTTCCAGATTGCTCACCAGCTACGATCATCTGCTGTATCGGCACCGGCATGATCTTGTTGACCGATCTATAAGACATAAAACTTTTACGAAAAGACTCCCCGCTCTCGACACTGGTGGCCAAATGATCGTAAAATTTTCTATAAATACTAAAATCCGTGACCGAGCGCAAAGCATCGAGGGCATCCATGACTGGCAAGCCTGCTTCTAGCAAAGACCCCAAAATAAAACCCAAACGAGCTAATTGTATCTCTTGAATAAAACGCTTCAAAATCGGTAAAGAAAATATCAAATTTTGTCCAATAAATTTTGTTTTGGAATATTTGAACAAAAATAAATAAAAAAATATTATCGATCCCAAGAAAATACCAATAGCCTCTAGACCATAAACTGCAAAAAATTGACCAAAAGCAATAATCGCTTGCGTAGCCCAAGGCAAATCCGAACCCAAAGAAGAAAACACTGAGGAAATACGCGGCAAGACAAACCAAGCAATGCCAATACTGACCAAAGTAGTCAAAACTAAAACAAAGATTGGGTAAAGCATAGCCCCATTTATTTTAGAACGCAAAAATCTTTCTCTCTGCTGCTGCTTGTTGATCACTTTGAGATTTTCTACCAAACGACCAGATTTTTCACCTAGACGAATCAATGATACAGCGTAGCTTGGCAAAATACTGGTCTGAGACATAGCATCACTCAAAGACGATCCCAGCTCAATCTCCGTGATTATTTTGGCGACCATCTTTTTCATCCGCCTTGACCTGAGCTCCAAATGTATAGACTTGAGATTATCCAACAAGCCCATCCCTGAGCTCAATAGCAAATATAAATTTTCT
This sequence comes from uncultured Gammaproteobacteria bacterium, assembly GCA_964443785.1. GTDB lineage: Bacteria > Patescibacteriota > Patescibacteriia > UBA1558 > GWA2-36-10 > CALMZN01. The sequence continues at coordinate 2,367 of CAYUER010000023.1, read as the reverse complement.
ACAAAATATTCTTTTTCTTCGCCTAAGCCAAAATTGGCCAAACTATTTGGCCAAACAAATTTTATTGTTTTTTCTTTTTTAGCGACGACTGCTGACATATTTTATTTTTCTGGCGCCTCTACCACGCGCAACAATTCATCCAAAGTGGTGACGCCTTGCTTGACTTTGGACAAACCATCCTCAAACATAGAGACAAAGCCCTGCAATTTGGCCAAAGATATAATTTCTTGTTTGGATGGATTTTTGAGCATCAGATTTTCCATCTCTGGTGTGATTTTTATAAATTCATAAATAGCTGTACGACCCTTGTAGCCAGTCTGATTGCAGATATCGCAGCCCTTGCCTTGATAAAAAGTATTTTGACCATCAGCAAAAAATCTAGCTGCCTCTGGATGTCTTTGGGCAATCTCATTTTTACTCAAAGAAATACTATAACGACAATGCTCGCAGATCTTTCTAGTCAAGCGCTGAGCCACTATCAATTCCAAAGTAGAGGCTAATAAAAATGGCTCGACCTTCATATCCAGCAAGCGCAGTATAGCCGTAGCTGCGTCATTGGCGTGAAAAGTAGAAAACAACAAATGCCCAGTCAAAGCGGCATTGACAGCAATTTCTGCTGTTTCATGATCACGAATTTCTCCGACCAAAATAATATCAGGATCCTGACGGATGATCGAGCGCAAACCTTTGGCAAAAGTGAGATTGGTTTGGGAATTGATTTGTATCTGATTGACTCCCAAAATTTTATACTCTACCGGATCTTCGATGGTGGTAATATTTACTTCTGGTTTGTTTAATTTTTTCAACAAAGCATACAAAGTAGTAGTCTTACCAGAGCCAGTAGGTCCAGCTACTACCACCATACCAAAAGGTTTTTTGGCTGCCTGCTCCAGCATCAGCTGCTGATCTAGCGAAAATCCCAAATCTGACAACCCTAATCCTTGAGTATATTCTGACAAAATGCGCATGACTATCTTCTCCCCATCCATGGTCGGGACAATAGAAACACGCAAGTCAATACTTAAATTTTTATTGTTATAACGTATAGCTCCATCTTGGGCAGCAGAGTGTTCGTCAATACGCAAATGGGCCAAAACTTTGATACGATTCAAAATGTTTTCATAATAATCTCTAGGCAAACGACCAGCTTCCTGCAAAACTCCATCTACTCTAAAACGCACTATCACTTCTTTGTCTTCCGGCTCAAAATGCACATCGGAAGCCTTGAAAGCCAAAACATCGGCCAACATTTCATCCAAAATTTCTGGTGCTACCCGTTTATTTTTTTCAATAATCTTGGTAAACCTAGTAGCCAAGGACTTACGATAAGCCAAAAATGCCTCATCAACATCCTCTGGCAAAGAATAAGCTATTTTTATTTTTTGACCAGTAAAAAACTTTTGTAAATCTACTGCCAAATTTTCTTGTCCTGGATTATCGGTGGTGATGATTACTGAGTCTTTGTCCAACTTAAAAACAACCACCCTCTTTTCCCGAGCAAACTCTTCATTGATCTTCATGACTTGCTCTGGTGTGGGCTGGTTGGAATTGAGGTCCGCATAAGGAATGCTCCAAGACTCCGCAATAGCTTGTCCTAGCAAATCCTTGGTGATGATCTCTTGGCCAATCAAATAATCAACCAAAGAAACAGGGTGTCCCTTTAGGTACTCTTCGGCCTTTTTTATGTCATCAGTGGTGACATAATTTTGTCGCAGCAAAATTTCAACAATTTTGCCTTGATCAACATTCATTTTTTATTTGTTTTGATATTTATTTAACAAGCTCCCGAACGCTACGACAATTTTTTGATACTATCAACAATTTCCTGCAAAGAAGTATTGGATTTAATAAAATAATTAACCGCCCCTAGCTCTTTGGCACGCTTCAAATCTTCTTCTTGGCCCAAATTTGAAGTCACTATGACAGGGGTGGTATTGTTCATTTCTTTTAATTTTTCTAGTACACCAAAGCCATCTACTCTAGGCATGATTAAATCTAATAAAATAAGGTCAAACTGCTTTGTTTGCACAACCCGTAAAGCCTCTTCGCCATCATGAACTGCCTCTGCCTCAAAACCTGAATGATTAAGCTTTAAAACCAAAGCTTTAGCAATCGGTTTTTCATCTTCGCAGATCAAAATTTTCTTGATCTTAGTAGGCATACAATTTTGATAATTTAATAATTATTTATGTATTATATTATAACATAAAAAAGAAAAAAAACATAATCAAAAAACCATTCAATTTGAATGGCAACTTCTTCGAGGCTCTACTGCTCTTGGTAATTGGGTGGTGGACCGTACCGGAGTCGAACCGGTGACCTCTGCAATGCGAATGCAGCGCTCTAGCCAAACTGAGCTAACGGCCC
>CAYUER010000022.1:2085-14923 GCA_964443785.1 uncultured Gammaproteobacteria bacterium | reverse complement strand
TTTTTCATCTAACATGTTTACATTGGAAATAGACGGCCTTCCACCACCAAGAATTTCCACCTCGTGCCCACTGTTTTCTAACTCCTCTTTTAAAATTTTAGCCGAATGTTGTGCTCTCACTCTTGGACTTTGCATAATATACACCTTATCGCCCTTACTTATTTGACTCTGAATATCGTGCGCAAGATTTTTTATTTGTTCTTGACCTAAGTCCGTTAAATCCTCCCTTGCCTCTGGATCTGTAAATTCTTCAACATATTTTGTATCTCCGTGTCGAGATATAAAAATTGTTGCACAAGGAATATTTTCCATTTTTTCTTTTTTAAATTCAATATTTCCTTGAAATTTCTCAACCATAATTATAATATTAACCAATTAAATTTATTATACTTACTATAATAATATCATTAATTTTATACTGCCACAATGAAACATTACAAGTATACCAAAAAACCACCCCGATAAATAGGGTGGCTTTTTTCTTTATAACGAGAAGTAAAAATATTTATCAATTTCGGCGTTGTTGGCTTTCAAATATTGCTCAACACTCTGCTTATCATCTTTGACATAGGCTTGCTTCAGCAAACAAACATCCGAGTAAAATTTAGCAATTTTACCAGGCATGATTTTTTCCCACATAGCCTCTGGCTTACCTTCGTTCTTCAATTGCTCAGTATAGATTTCTTTTTCTTTATCTACTAGCTCGGCTGGCACTTCTTCTGGCTGCAAATATTTTGGTGACATAGCAGCGGCATGCATAGCAACATCTCTAGCAATTTCTTTGCTACCAGATTTCAAAGTGACGACAGCGGCAACTTTGCGATTAGAATGCAAGTAGCTACCCATGACAGCTGATTCAATCAAATCAAATTTGACCAATTGTAAATTTTCACCAATTTTGACAATCAAATCATTCTGAATTTTATCATTGGCCCAAGTCTGAAAATCATCCTTACCACGCTTCAACAATTCATCAGCCAATTCTTGGACTTTTTGAATAAAGTCTGGGTTGCGAGCGACAAAATCAGTTTCACAACCTAAAGCTACAACTGCCAATTTGTTTTCTGCTTCTGCAAAAACAATAGTGCCTTCTTTGATTTCACGGTCAGCTTTTTTGGCCGCAATTTTTTGACCAGCCTTGCGCAGAGCTTCTATCGCTTTAGCTTCATCACCATTGGCTTCAGCCAAAGCTTTGTTGATATCAGACATACCGGCACCAGTCACCTGACGAATTTTTTTAACTAATTCTAAATTTGACATAGTTTTTATTTTAGTTACAAATCAAAAATAATAACTTTATACTTTTGACTTTCTACTTTTTACTTAGTGGCCTTGGCTTCTTTGATAGTTTCCGCAATCAAATCAGTAATGATTTCTATAGATTTGATAGCATCATCATTGGCAGGTATTGCATGAGTGACCAATTCTGGATTGACATTGGTATCAGTCATAGCAATAATCGGAATATTCATCTTGCGAGCTTCGCTAATCGCTGTTTTTTCTTTGATAATATCTACCACATAGATAGCCTGTGGTAAGCGTTTCATTGATTTGATACCACCGACATTCTCTCTTAATTTATTGAGCTCTTTACGAAAGTTGACTTGCTCTTTTTTGGTATAAAGCTCCCAAACACCATCTTCCTCGTCTTTTTCCATTTTTTCCAATTTGCGAGTCAATTTGACGATGTTTTCAAAATTGGTAAAAGTACCACCCAACCAACGACCAATGATATATGGTGATTGGCAATGATCGGCAGCATTTTTGATCAATTCACGAGCTTGTTTTTTAGAACCAATAAACAAAATCTGGCCATTATTTTTGGCAATCTTTTCGACAAAGTCCAAAACGCTTGGTAGTGCTTGGACAGTTTTTTGCAAATCAATAATATGCACACCATTGCGATCGGTGTGAATATAACGACTAGCCTTGGGATGACGCTTTGAAGTCTTGTGGCCAAAATGCACACCTTTCTTCAACAACTCCTCTAATGAGGGAATAGTAACCATCTTATTATTTCCTTTCTTAGTCCACACTGACGACATTGGTCTAGGTGGACATAAACCCGTATTTTGTAGCTCAAGTGCTCTCTTTATTGAGAGAAGGATCTTGGGCTAAAAGACAAAATACTTGTGATTAATTAAAATTAAGGTCCAAATAAAACCTTAAAGGTAGCCACATATTAACACGAAAGTTTATATTTGGCAAGGGTTTTGGCCTAATCTGACAAAATACCAAAAAAACGACAAAATAAGCTAAATCTTAAATCTTGACATTTTCTTTATATTTTGATATTGTGTTGGGGCATTTATTAGAAAAATCCTATATTTCTATAGGGGGAAAATTTATATGAAAAAAGAAATACACCCAAATTATTATTCTGACGCTAAAATCATTTGTGCTTGCGGTAATATCATGACCACTGGATCTACTCTCAAAGAAATCCGCGTGGAAATTTGCGCTGCTTGCCATCCTTTTTATACTGGCAAAGAAAAATTGATTGATACTGCTGGTCGCGTCGATAGATTCAAAAAAATCCGAGAATTACAAAAAACTGTTGGCGCCACTCGCCGTGGTCGCACTGCCAAGCGCCAAGCTTCAACTGCTAAAAAGCTAGAAAAAGAGCGCGCCAAAGCCAAAGCAGAAATGAACGCTCCAGAAGTCAAAGTCAAAAAAGCCCCTGCTAAAAAAGCTACTACTAAAAAATAGCTATTCTTTAAGCAACAAAAAACTCTTTTTTTAATAGGAGTTTTTTTGTTAGGAACAAATTTTTTGGTATAATTAATATTATCATCCCGCACTTGTTGCGGGATCTCACTAGATTCCTGCCTTCGCAGGAATGACAAATACAAATATGGAAAATGACATTGAAAAACTAAAAAAAGATTTAAGCGAGCTAGAAGCTGAAATGCAATTACCCGAAGTAATGGCTGATAGCAAAAAAATTATTGAGCTTGGTAAAAAATATAGTGAAACCAAGTATGTTTTGGATTTGTCTGAAAAAATTACCAAAATAAAATCTGACCTAGAAAGTCTCCAAGCATCACTCAGCCAAGAAAGCGATGAAGAGATGCTGGTCATGACTCAAGAAGAAATCGACCAACTACAACAACAACTAGCTAAGCATAGTTTTGAATTAGACGAAATCATTCATCCTTTGGATCCTAGAGACAAGCGCAATATCATCCTGGAAATACGCGCTGGCACTGGTGGTGACGAGTCGGCTATTTTTGCGGCTGAGCTCTACCGTATGTACGCACGCTTTGCTGAAAAAATGGGCTGGCAAGTCAAAATCCTTTCCCAAAATCGCACTGGCTTAGGCGGCTTCAAAGAAATCATTGCCGAAATCACTGGCAATAATGTCTATAAACATCTCAAATTTGAAAGTGGTGTCCATCGCGTCCAACGCGTACCCGAAACCGAAAAAGCTGGTCGCGTCCACACCTCAGCAGCCACTGTCGCTGTCATGCCCGAAGCCGAAGAAGTCGATCTAGTCATCGAGCCTAAAGATCTGCGCATTGATACTTTTTGTGCTTCTGGACATGGCGGACAATCAGTCAATACTACTAAATCTGCTGTCCGCATCACTCATCTACCTACTGGCACAGTCGTATCCTGCCAAGACGAAAAATCCCAAGGCCAAAACAAAGAAAAAGCCATGGCTATTTTGCGTTCTAGAATATTGGACAAAATGGAAGCCGATCATCATGAAAAGCTTGCTGCTGAAAGAAAAAATCAAGTCGGCTCTGGTGATCGTAGTGAAAAAATCCGCACTTACAATTTCCCTCAAGATCGATTGACTGATCACCGTATAAAATTGACCCTACACAATCTACCCATCATTTTAGATGGCGATCTCTTGCCCATCATCACACCTCTCCAGCAAGCAGCTCGCGCAAATTCATGAAGATAGATCAGCTCACACAAAAAGCTCAAGCACAATATCCCCTTGTCCCCCTTGGAGATATAGAATTATTATTGGCCAAAAGTCTACACCGCCATCTCAACTACCTCTACAAAAACCCAAAAAAAATCCTGAATCGCTCTAGTCAATCTACTTTTTGGCGACTACTCGCTAGACGCCACACTAACCACAGCGTTGCTTATCTCTTGGGTCATAAAGAATTTTATAGCTTAAATTTTTTGGTCAACAAACATACTCTCATCCCCCGCCCAGATAGTGAAGCCCTCATCGATGAAGCGCTCAATTATCTAGAAAAAAATAAAATAAAAACCCCAAAAATAATTGATATAGGCACTGGCAGCGGCTGTCTGATCATAGCTCTAGCCAAAAATTATCAACAGCCGGCACAATTTTGTGCTTTAGATAATTCTAGTCGAGCCCTCAAGGTTGCCAAAAGCAATATCCGCAAACATCAGCTCAAAAATCAAATTAAATTAAGCAAATCTGATTTATTAAGCAATATCCCGAAACAAAAATTTGACCTAGTCATGGCCAACCTGCCCTATCTGACCAAAAAACAACTCAAAGAACCAAGTATCCAAAAAGAACCACGCAATGCTCTCTATGGCGGAGCTGATGGCCTGTATTTTTACCACCGCTTGCTCAAACAATTGCCACAATATTTATCAAAAAAATACTGTCTATTATTGGAAATAGACCCTGACCAAGCACAAAACATCAAACAATTAGCCCAGCAATTATTACCCGATGCTACCTTGGAAATCATCAAAGACCTCAGCCAGGAGGCCCGCGCTCTCAAGATTACTGATTGACAAAACCACCAAAATAGTGTAGATTGTGTTATTCCCTCGTTGTTTTCACCCCAAAAAAAGGAAGAGCTGATGAGGCAGAGAAAACGCGCTGCGCAAAAATGGATAATATATTTCAGCAGCCAAGAATCCCTGTGCCCGCTCCCGTACTTCAGCCACACCTGCTACAAGGCCCTCAAAAAAGGACAAGTCATCGTCAAGAAAAACGGTCGCTACAGAATCACCAAGATTGTCGATAAACAAAAAAAGGGCCTCAGTGTAGCCCACGCTGTCATCATCTATCACAACCTATAGATGCTCGAAGCAGTCCAGCCCAGCCCCTCGCGAGGGGCTGGGCTGATTTTATTTTATCTCCAATTTATTTTCATCATCCAAAATCTGCACCCAAGTCTTGCCTGGCAACAAATTCAACTCCTCTGTACCCAAGTCATTAAAAAATCTCGTACGATTATTGATGTACTTCCACTGACCTACTTGCTGACCAAGAGCATTGAAAACATAAACTTTTCCGCCTTTTTCAGTATCCATAGAACGGCGCTCGATATCAATCAACTGAGAGTCCACTAGCTGGACTATGACATTGGCTGCTGCTGCCTGATCACCTGTGTCAAAAATAAATTTTTCGTCATCTTGCCAGCGTTGATACTGACCCAAGACCTGATTGAAACGCCAATCTACTTTATAATAATCTGCAGAGTATTTGAGGCTAATCTCTGGCTTGATACTCTCTGGAAGAGAAGCTGACGCATCCACATAATGCCACAAAATACCGACACTAGAGCTAGCTGTCGCCAGAGGAACTTCTTTGATCTCCCCCACACGCAACCAATTGGTCGCTGAGCTAAAAACATTGCTTGGCATTTTCAATTTTTGATCCCGCCAAAAATATATTTCACCAGCACCAATCTGATCAACATTGGTAAAATTGTATTTCTTGATCTCCGCTAAAGCTTGGGGGCTGCCGCCAACATGCATATAGACACCACCATACTCCTCGGCCCAATCCATAAAATACGAACGAGCTGAGCGAATAGGACCAACTTTTTCGACTGTATTATTTTTATCAAAAATGGCCAAAAGTCTAGTAATATTACTTTCGGCTAATGCTTCATAAATGATATCTGCCTGCGCCAATCCAGCCTGTGGTCTGACTGTATAAGAATTGTCTATCATCACAGCGACTGGAAAATACGACCAATCAGCTGAAGCGATCGACTGGCCATTCAAGGGATGACGCCAAGTTGATAGCGTACTAGTTGGCAAACTATGATCATCCAGACCAGCTGCTGACTGATGATCGACAAAAAATAGCTGGAATAAACCAAAACAAATCAAAATAACTGCCAAAGCAATGACAGTTATTGCCAAATAAAGTTTTTTTTGGCGACTAAGCATGGTGTATTTTTAGAAAAAAATTATTTTTTCTCTGGAGCAGCAGCAGGAGCAGCAGTCTTTTCACCTTCAGCAGGAGCAGCAGCTGAAGCAGCGCTAGTGGCGACTACTTCTTTTCTAGGCACAACTACATCGACTACCTTATCAAAAGGATTGTCCAAAATCTTGACTTCTTTGGCTACTACCAAATGCTCGACAGTGATATCATTGCCAATATTGGCCAACTCACTCAAATTTACTTCGATAAAAGCTGGCAAATCTTTTGGTAAGCAGCGTACTTTGACTGATTGTCTTTTGATCTCCAATTTACCACCTTGTTCGCGCACAGCTTTGGAAGTACCACTGAATTTCAAAGGCACGATGGTAGTGAAAGTTTCTTTGTCATCAACGGCCAAAAAATCTACATGAATCAATCTGTCACTGACTGGATCTTTTTGAAAATCACGCACAATCACAGGGATAGTCTGACCATCCAAATCCAAGTCAATAATCTGACTAGTACCAGCTGTATTAAGCACTTTGACTAAAGTATTATAATCAGCGCTAAACAAAACTGATTCTTTTTTCAAACCATAAACAGCACCCGGAACACCGCTATTATTTCTAATAAAAGATAATAAGCTGGCTTTGCCTTTGCTTCTGGCTTTGACGGTTAATTTCATTTCGGACATAAAATTTTGCTCTTAAAAAATAAATATAGTGGTACTATTTAATCATAATGCTGACTAAAAGTCAACCCCCATATCACCTATTCCTAATATAAACACTCTGCGCCATGCCTAGGGCTATCATCACAGACCACAGGGAGCTACCACCACCAGAAACCAAGGGCAAAGGAATGCCAGTCACTGGGGAAATACCCATATTCATACCAATATTGATAAATGACTGCACCAAAAGCATGGCCACCACTCCCAAAACTAGATACGAACCATGATCATCCTGAGCTAGCCGAATGATGGCAAACAAACGATAAATAATAAAAGCCAATAAACCCAAAGTAAAAACTACACCCAAAAAACCTAAATCTTCAGCAATAACGGCAAAGATAAAATCTGTACCTGGCTCTGGCAAAAAACGCAAATTGCTCTGCGAGCCCAAAGATAAGCCACGACCAAAGAGCTGACCAGAGCCCACAGCTGTAATAGACTGTAAAACATTGTAGCCACTCCCTTTTGGATCAAGACCTGGGTTAATAAAAACCAAAATCCTATCTTTTTGGTAAGGGGCTAGTACAAAAAACCAAGCACAAGTGACCACAATCACAAAAAGAGCAATCAGCCACAGTAAATATTTTTTGGGCAGACCAGTAAACAAAATCATCACCACCCATACTCCAACCATCACCAGTGAGGAGCCCAAATCTGGCTGCAGCATGACCAAGCCAACATAAAACAAAGTAATCAAGCCGGAGATGATAATATGCTTGAGCATATAAAACTCCCGAGAATTGTCAGCAAAGTAGCGAGCCAGCAGAGCTAAGCAAGCAATCTTGGCAAACTCTACTGGCTGTAGACTCAAAGGACCAATGATGATCCAGCCGGTCGTACCCTGGAGCTCACGACCAAAGACAACAACCGCCATCAATACCACAGCAAATAAAATATAAATCAGTTTGCTAAAAGTCGACCAAACTTTGTAATTGATATTGGCCACTACAAAAAATAACAATAAACCAGATAAAATAAAAATTAATTGTTTTTTGAAGATCAAAAAATCTGAAGACTCAATATTGAGGTTCAGACTATAGAGTATGCTGACACTCAAAAACAACATGAAAAGCATAGCGAAAAAAAGCAGCCAGTCTAAACGGCGCAAAGAAAAGAAAAAATCCCTCATAGCTTCAATCTATCTTGGCTAGCTGGAGTGGTATCCGCTGATTTGAAATTGTTCTTGTCTAGCCAGTTCAAAATCGGCCAGACTTCTGCGCGAGTAGCCCGCGGCAAATTGTAAGCCCAGGTAGCTTCCATGCTTCTAGTTTCTAGAGACTGAAAATCACGCTCATTGATCTCGGCCACTCCGATGATGCGATCATTATCAAACAAGGCTACCTGCCAAGCTACTTCCCAAAAATTGAACAAAGATTTGTTTTGTGCTTGCCAGCTGACCTGAGTCGGCAAATTGACAGTCACACCATTGACTACCACACTACCCTCAGCTTGATATTTGAGCTCACTGATCGGCCAAAAAATCTGTGGTGTCTCGCTGTCCAGACGCTGCCAGCGCACATTGTCAATCTCCACATTGACACTACCAATCGAAGAATCACTCCTATAGCCCAGCTGGAGCAAAAGGTGCTGATCACTAGCATTGAGAAAGGCTGTCTTGGAGCTAAGCGCCTGACCATTGACTATAAAACGGTAATCCAAAGAAGACACTAGCCAATCGGGATTGGGATTTTTAATAGTAGCGACTAAATTGTAAAGATTATTACCCAGAGTCAGGGCCTGAGCTTGGCCCAATTCAATCTCCAGAGGTGCTTTTTCGTTGTGGTAGACAGACCAAGCGCCCTTTTGCTTGACTGACTCAGCTAGCTCAGTCCAACTAGCACCCCGAAAATAGCCAATCAGATTAAAAATCAGCACACCATAAATAGTGACCAAAATCAAAAGAGCCACCAACCAAGCGAGGCGGATAAACAAAGCCTTGTGCTGCAAAAAATACATGCCGCGTTCAAGATCTTTTTGAGATAAGGGCTGAAAATAGTCCATGAAAAATCATCAATAATACTATTATTATACTAAATATTTTGACTGAACACAAATATTTGGCAAGGCTCAAAAATTTATGTTATAATTAGCTTACTAAAAGTTTAAAAAATACTTTCATGTTTGAAACTTCAAAAGATGTATTAAATTTGGTCCTGAGCATTTCTATTTTTTTGGTGGCAGCTACTCTATCGTGGCTACTATACCAAATGGCCAAAACTTTTTACTCTATCAATCGCGTCACCACTGGCCTCGAAAAGATCATCAACTCCATCGAAGAAAGTATTGAAAAATTCAAAGACCGCACCAACAACATTGCTAGCTATCTGACTGTAGTCTTGAAAACTGGCCAGCAGATCCTAGAGATGGTCCAAAACAAAAGAGCCGCTCGTCGCAGCAAAAAAAACGCCGGGCCGGAATAAAACAAAAACCAAAATAAAAATTCCCGATAAAATTTTGTTTTTCACAAATTATCGGGTTTTATTGTTTGTGTAAAAATATAAAAATAAATGTTTATCCACCTACATACTCATTCTCACTATAGTCTCCTCGACGGTCTCGGCACTATCGATGGATTGATTGCCGAAGCCAAAAATCAAGGGGCTACAGCTTTGGCTTTGACTGACCACGGAGTGATGTATGGTGTGATTGAATTTTATCAAAAGTGTAAAAAGGCCGGCATCAAACCAATCATCGGCGTCGAAGCCTACATTGCCCCCGGCTCACTAGCTGATCGCAATAGCAAAGAAAAACCCTATCATCTGATACTCCTGGCCGAAAACAACATCGGCTACAAAAATTTATTAAAACTCACTAGCATTGCTCACCTAGAGGGTTTTTATTATAAACCACGCGTTGACTGGGAGACACTCCAAAAATATTCCGCTGGCTTGATCGCTGCCACCGCCTGCCTCGGCGGACCACTGTCCCGTCATATTCTCGCCCAACAGCCAGAAGCAGCCGAAAAAAATCTCAATATTTTATTAAATATTTTTGGTAAAGACAGATTGTTCATCGAGCTCCAAAGTCGTCATAGTCCCGAACAAGGCATAGCCAATCGTGGCATGATAGCTCTAGCCAAAAAATATGACCTAGCTCTCATCGCTTCCAATGACATCCACTACATCAAAAGCGAAGACAACCAAGCGCAAGATATTTTACTCTGCATCCAAACCAAACAAAAACAATCCGATCAAAATCGCATGTCTTATCTGGGTGAAGATTTTTCTATGCTCAACGAAGAGCAAATTCGCAACCTTTTTCCTGAACACCCAGAGCTCATCGAAAATTGCAACAACATCGCTGCGCGCTGTAATGTCGAAATAGAGCTCGGTAAAATACAATTGCCAAAATATGATCTACCATCCGGAGTCACTCCTGAACAAGAGCTAGAAAGACTTTGTTTGATAGGTTTGGAAAAAAAATACGGCCAAAAAATAGACAAGCTACCTAGCAATATCGGTGAAAGATTAAAATACGAATTATCCATCATCGAACGCACTGGTTATGCTGCTTATTTTTTGATTGTCCAAGATTTTGTCAACTGGGCCAAAGACAACAAAATAATCGTCGGCCCAGGCAGAGGCTCTGCAGCTGGCAGCTTGGTTTCTTTTTTGATTGGCATCACCAATATGGACCCGATCAAATATGACTTGCTGTTTGAAAGATTTTTGAATCCTGATCGCGTCTCTATGCCTGATATTGATATGGACTTTGCTGACTCCCATCGTGATGATGTCATTCGCTATGTCGAAAACAAATATGGCAAAGACCACGTCGCTCAAATCATCACCTTTGGTACTATGGCGGCCCGTGCTGCTGTGCGTGATGTTGGTCGTGTCCTGGGCTATAGCTATAGCTACTGCGACCAAGTAGCCAAGATGATCCCGATGTTTATGTCGCTCAATGAAGCCTTGAGCACTGTCGACGAAATCAAAAAAGTCTACGCTGAAGACCCGGAAGCTCAACGATTGCTAGACATGGCCAAAAAACTCGAAGGCCTAGCTCGTCATACCTCTACTCATGCCTGCGGTGTCTTGATCACCAAAGATCCGCTGGTCGAGCATGTACCGATCCAATATGCCAGCTCTGATGACAAGACCATCATCTCCCAATACTCCCTCCACCCAGTCGAAGATCTAGGACTTTTGAAAATGGACTTTTTGGGTCTCAAAAACCTGACCATCATCGGACAAGCGATCGAAATCATCGAAGCAACCAAGCAAATCAAAATTGACCTTGACCACATCCCACTCAATGACCGCGCTAGCTTCGAGCTCTTACAGCGCGGTGAAACTACCGGCGTCTTTCAGCTAGAGTCTGGCGGTATGAAGCGCTACCTCAAACAATTGGTGCCCACTGAGCTGGAAGACATCATTGCCATGGTCTCCCTCTATCGCCCTGGTCCAATGGATTTTATCCCAGATTTTGTCGAGGGCAAACATGGTCGCAAAAAAATCACTTACCTCCACCCCAGTCTGGAGCCAATCCTAAAAAATACCTACGGCATTGCTATCTACCAAGAGCAGATCATGCGCATTGCTCGTGATTTAGCTGGCTTTAGCTATGGCCAAGCTGATGTCCTACGCAAAGCTGTCGGTAAAAAAATCAAAGAACTATTGATCGAACAAGAAGCCGCCATGATCGCAGGCATGGTCAAAAATGGTATTGATAAAAAAACAGCCGAAAAAATCTGGGAATTTATTTTACCTTTTGCCAGATACGGCTTCAACCGCTCTCACGCAGCCTGCTATGCTTTGATTGCCTATCAGACTGCCTATCTCAAAGCCAATCACCCCGAAGCTTTCATGGCTGCACTACTTACCTCTGACCAAAACAATATCGACCGCATCACTATCGAGATCAATGAATGCCGTAAAATGGGTATCGAAGTCTTGGCTCCTGATATCAATGAAAGTTTTGGTGATTTCACTGTGGTCATGAGCAAAGATCCAAAAATCAAAAATAAAATACGCTTTGGTCTGAAAGCGATCAAAAATGTCGGACACCATATCGTCAAAGAAATAATCCACGAAAGAAAAGAGCGCGGCACCTATACTTCGGTAGAAAATTTTTTGTCCCGCATCAAAGACAAGGATTTAAACAAAAAATCTCTCGAAAGCTTGATCAAAACTGGAGCCCTGGACTCCTTGATCACTCGTGGACAAGCCTTGGGTAATTTGGAAAAACTACTAGAATTCCATAAGCGTATACAAAATGATCACTCCAGCGGCCAGCACAATCTCTTTGCTGACCTACCTCTAGCTGCTCCTGTCCTCTCTCTCAAGCTCGACAAATTTCCGGATGCTGAGCAAAATGTCAAACTATCATGGGAAAAAGAATTGATGGGACTATACATCAGCAATCACCCCTTCAAAGAATATCTAGATATACTCCCTAGCAATGTTGTCAGGCTATCCCAGCTCAAAAATCGCGATGGCCAAGAAATCACTGTGGCTGGCATCATCACTGGCCTAGAAAAGAAAATAACCCACAAAGGTCAGAGCATGATGTTTGTCAGCCTAGAAGATTCTTTTGGCTCGACCGAAGTTTTGGTTTTTCCCAAAACTCTAGAAAAAACCTTTGGCCTTTGGCAGGACGAAGCTCGTATCTTGGTGCGTGGCAAAGTCTCAGAAAAAGATGGTCAACCCAAAATATTAGCAGAAGGTGTAGAGCCAATCAATGACAAAATACTCCAGCAATGGCAGTCTGGCAAAATGGCCAATCACCGCCTCTGGATCAAACTACCAGCCGCTTTTCAAAAAGAAGGCTTGGCTGCTATCAAAAAAATATTAGAAAAAAAACCAGGCGATACCCCAGTCTACTTAGAAATAAACAATGGCACCTCCCGCAAGCTCAAAACCACGCTCAAAGTTTTGCCAGACGAAAGATTGAAAAACGAGATCTGCGAACTATTGGGCCCTAATTCCTGGGAATTAAATGGTGAAAAATAGCCTTAGGCTATTTTTTTTGTTATAATAATATAAAATCTTATTTAACAGGGT
>CAYUER010000022.1:0-1985 GCA_964443785.1 uncultured Gammaproteobacteria bacterium | reverse complement strand
CTTATTTAACAGGGTGAATTATGACCAGCAAAACAAAAAACAAAAATACTATCTATGTAAAAATTATTAGCTTCTTTTTGATCCTCACTATCGGAGCTATTTTTTTGATCCTACACTTTGCTCTATCCAAAGCCACTATTAAAATCTTTAGCCGCGAAGAAAAACAAAGCCAAGCAATACTAGTAGCCCTACGCACTGAAGGTGCAGAAAATATCAATGCCGATAACTTGATCGGCAAGATCATCAATGTCGAACTAGAGCTAGAAGCCAGCGTGCCCAGCAATAGTGAGAGCATAGCAGCCGAATACGCTGGAGGTATGGTCACCATCACCAACAACTACAGCAAAGATCAGCCCCTAGTCAAAACTACTCGCCTACTGGCCCCTGATGGCAAGCTCTACCGCATCAGCGAAAATGTCCATGTCCCTAAAGGCGGCCAAGTCAAAGTCTGGGCCCAAGCTGACCAGACTGGCCCTGACTATGTCTCTGAAGCTTTGGATAAGATGACTATCCCTGGACTGATGACCCAGCTACAAGACAAAATATTCGCCCAAGCTCCTGATGGTTTCCAACAGACAAGTCGTCCCGGATACAATGTCAGCAAAGAAAATATTGACAGTGCCCAAGAAAAATTAATCGCTGAAGCCAAAAAACAAGGCTTGGAAAAAATCAATCAATTATTGACCGATGATTTAAAAATTGATGAGAGTCGCTTATTGGTCAAACAAGAAATTTTGAGCTCGAGTGCTGTCGGTGACCATAATCCAGAAACCAAAATCACTGGTAAGGTCAAGGTCTATGGCTTAGTTTTTTCGACTAGCGATCTATACAAAATAGCTGAAAATAAATTTAGCTCACAGCTGGCTAGCGACCAAAGTGTTTTGGAATTTTTACCAGCGGAGTATAGCTACAAAATTGCAGAAATTGATGTAGATAAAAATGAAGCTATCGTTGAGCTCAATCTCCAAGCTCGCATCAAAACTAGTAGTCACCCTTGGTTAGTAGACAAAGAAAGATTAGTAGGTCTCAATGCCGAACAAATCAAAACATATCTACAAGAAGAGTTTAATATCAACGAAGCTGAAGTAGAATTTTTTCCTTGGTGGGTAAAGACTGCTCCAAAATTCAAAGATCATATTATAATTGAGTAATTTAAAACCCGCTGTTCATGTCTATGTCAGCGGGCTTTTTTATTTGTATAAAATAAAAAAAGACCTCGGTGCTCGCATTGATGCGAAACTACCGAGGCCTCGACAAGCTAGCTAGTGGCAGATGACTACTCCTCACCACCATTGATGGTCGTGATCAAGGCATACTTGCCATAGCCGGTGATGGTGTAGCTGACAACTACGCCACCCAAAATATTCGGCTGGTAGCCAATCTGCCCGGGCACACTAGCCACGCCATCCATCGGCTCGACTGCCGCACCAGTGAAGGCGTTTTTGATCAGCTGACCGCCCGGCAAGAAGGGCATGATGTCATCCGCCTTGAGTGGGTAGAAGCCACGACGAGTCATGTGCTCCTTGACTGCCAACTGCACGGTATGGCAGTCCTCCTTAGTCTGCACTTCCCTGGCCCGATCCTGCATGCTGAAGAAGTTGGGGATGGCGATGGCAGCCAGGATGCCGATGATAACCACCACGATCATGAGCTCGATCAGAGTAAATCCTTCACGACGCATGAAATTGCCTCCTACTTGTCAAACCAGGCTGTTTCACTCATTTGGCTTATCCCAAAAAAGCAAAAACAACCATTGAAAAGAACGCTTGATCATAAAATATTTATGATTATTTGTCAATGTTTACATTTTCACAACAAATATATATAATTATATACGCTTTAGACGATTGGAATAGCTACCAACTATTCTCCTAAGGGGTGCCGAAAAAGGCCTAAGTCTAAATTAAATGAGTGTCCTCTTTTTTGGGGGAACTTGGGTGGAACCACCCTACGCTCCTACGGAGCTTCGGGTGGCAGGCCGCTGG
>CAYUER010000021.1:0-15077 GCA_964443785.1 uncultured Gammaproteobacteria bacterium | reverse complement strand
CTAAGGCAATAATAATGATCGCAAGTTTTTGATTCATGATTTATTTTTATACTATCATCATACTGGCGAGCATGTTTTTTGTAAATAGCTAGCCCATTTGCTCACGCCACAAGGCAGCGTACAAACCAGATTGTTTCAATAATTCACTGTGAGTGCCACTTTCTACTAAATTGCCTTTTTCCAAAACAAATATTTTATCAGCATGCAAAACTGTTGATAGACGATGAGCAATAATGACTGTAATCAAGTCTGGTCTTATCTTGGCTATATTTTTGATCGTCTCGGTTATCTCTTTTTCTGTCAGCGAGTCTAGACTGCTGGTCGCTTCATCAAAAATAATAATTTTTGGCTGACGCAAAAGCGCACGAGCAATAGCCAGTCGTTGTCTTTCCCCACCGGATAACTTCAAGCCACCTTCGCCAATCTTGGTATCAAGACCCTTTTCAGCTCGCTGTAAAATATTATCAGCCGCTGCCTGATGCAAGACTTCCAAACACTCGCTGTCTGTAGCTTCGGGCTTCACAAACAACAAATTTTCTCGAATAGTACCAGCAAAGAGCTGTGTCTCTTGGGCAACTAGGCCAATGCTTTGCCTAAATTTATCAAAATCAATTTGCGTACTAATCTGACCATTGAAGCGCAACTCTCCACTGGCTGGCTGATACAAGCCGACAATCAGCTTAATCAAGGTAGTTTTACCAGAGCCTGATGGCCCGACAAAAGCTACCTTTTCTCCAGACTTGATGACAGCGCTTAGATTTTTGATAGTTTCAAATTCTGAACTTTTGTATTTGAAGGCTACTTGATCAAAAATAATTTCTTTGAGCTCGGATAATACTACAGCATTTTGAGGCTTGACCTCGGGTTTTTGTTGCAAAACTTCCTCGAGCTTACTCATGCTAGCTGAAGTTTCTTGATATTTGGCCACCACCTGACCAAATTGAGACAAGGGAGTAAAAATAAAAAATGAATAAATAAACAAGGTAAAAAATTGACCCAAAGTAATATCTTGAGTAAAAATCAAATACATCATCACGCCCATTAGCATGGTGCGCATAGTATTGAGCAAAGTACCCTGCCAAAAACTAAAAGTTCTGACTATTTTTACTTTTTTGAGCTCCAAAACTAAAATATCATCATTAACTTTGTTTAGTCTATTGATTTCCTGCTGATCAAGACCGAGTGATTTGACTAACTGGACATTACGCAAAGTCTCAGTGGTCGATCCGGCCAATTCAGCTTGCTGGGTGATAATAAGTTTTTGTGCTTCTCTGATTTTTTTACTCAAAAAATAAGTACTAAAGCCCAAAATCGGCAAAAGCAAAAAATAAATCAAACCAATCAGCCAATGCACAATAAAAGCATAAACCAAAACAAAAACAATGCCGATCAATGACACAAAGATCATATTGATGAGCTGACCAATCAGCTCTTGCGCATCATTGCGAGCTTTTTGCAATTTCTGCAACAACTCCCCAGACTGCTGATCTTCAAAATTGATATAAGGCAAAGAAAAAGAATGCTTCACACTATTGGCATACAGACTAGTACCAACACGCTGAGTAATCACATTGACATAATAATCTTGAAAATTTTTGGCAATGCGGGAAACCAAGGCTACTCCCATAAAAGCCAAAAGCAACCAAGCAATACCCGTAAAAAACTGCCCCTGGGTCAGGGTGTCAAACTTGGAAGCATAGTTGTCAATCATTAGCCGAAAAATCTGAGGATCAAACAAAGAAAATAATTGATTGATACTAGCTAGGATCAAAGAATAAATTAAATATTTTTTATAAGTCTTTAAATAATTCCACAATAGCTTCATATATTTATATTACTTCGTAACCTTCAGCTTTGATTATTCTTTTGATCTCCCCTAAATTTATTTTACTCTCATCAAATTTTAATTTTATCTCTTGCTTGGCAAAATTGGTCCGAGCCTCTTGCACGCCAGCATCCTCCAAAGCGCCGTCAATATTCATGGCACAAGCTGTGCAATTCATGCCGTTTATTTTTAAAATTATTTCTGTCATCATAAATTTATTTTACTACATTAAACACTCCCCGATACATACCCATACTACAGGTAAAAGCGATTTTATCCAAATCACTAGGTGCAGTGAATTTGATCACTTCCTCAGTGCCAGGAGTAACTACTTTTTCTATGCCAAACTTCGGAATGGTAAAAGCTTGCGCACAAGAATAAGCATTTTCATTTTTGATAGTCAAAGTTATTTCTTCGCCAGCTTTGATGTCCAGATTATTTGGCTTGTAGCCATTATTTGTAATCAAAATAGTAATTTCTTTTTGTGAATTTTGAGTCACATTGGTAGTATTTTGTTTACTAGGCAACCAAGTAGCCCCACTCAAAGATATAGCACCAAACATGTTGTACAAAGCTAAAATAATAATACCAATACTAGCTAAACGATAAAAATTTTTCTGCCACTTGGCGCTAAAAGTAGTAGCGCTATAGCCCAAGATAAAAAACAAAGGAATAGTACCAAGTATAAAAGCCAACATAATCAAAGCACCAGCCAAACCAGAGCCAGTGCCGATGGCCAAGGCCATCATGGCCTGCGTAGTACCGCAGGGAATAAAAATAGTCATCAAACCAAGTAAAGCTGGTGTAAATATATCAGCACTTTTTGATTGGTTGCGCACCATCTTGGTCAAAAAACGTGGTGGCTGGATGATGAAATACCTAAAAAATGGATGCACTTCTAGCAAGCTAAAAGCCGTGCCAATCATAAATAATGATATCAAAATCTGTAGCCACATACGCACTGCCAAAGATAAAGTGACCACTGAGCCAAGCCAGCCCAGTAAAAAACCAAAAACAACATAAGCCAAAAGTTTGGCTAACAAAAAAACACTCAGGGGCAAAAGCTTATCTGTCTTGCGGCCTTCCTCACCTTCTTTACGCTGCGCAATAGCAGTAGCCAACAAAGCACCTTGGACAGCCAAACAAGTCAATCCGCCAGTGAAAAGGCCGGTTAAAAATATAGTTAATAAATTTGTATCTTGCATATTTGTATTTATTTAACAGGGTTCACCCTGTGAAATGTCCGCGATGCGGACAACCCTTCGGGTTATTTAACAGGGTGAAATTTTAATTTTTTTAAACGCAAAGAATTAGTGACCACCGAGACACTACTGATAGCCATAGAGAGTCCTGCAAAAATTGGATTCAATACTATACCAAACCAAGGAAACAATAAACCAGCAGCAATCGGTATACCAATCACATTATAAATAAAAGCCCAAAATAAATTTTGCTTGACTGTCCGCATGGTAGCATGAGCTAGCTTGATAGCTTGGCTAATTTTATTGATGTCACCATGTAGCAATGAAATACCAGCTGACTCAATAGCAATATCAGTACCAGTAGCCATGGCAATACCAACATCGGATAAAACTAAAGCTGGCGCATCATTTATACCATCGCCAACCATAGCAATATTACCACCTTCCTTTTGTAATTGTTTAATTTGTTCTGCTTTTTGCTGTGGCAAAACATCAGCTATGACTTGGTCTATCCCTACAAGCTCCGCAATATAAGCAGCGGCCAATTCATTGTCGCCCGTCAACATGATCACTTTGATACCTAATTTATGCAAAGCCTGTACAGCTTGAGGAGCGCTATCTTTGATCGTGTCACTCAAAGCAACTAAGCCGACTTTTATTTTATCGACTTCTAGCACAATGACAGTTTTGCCTTGATTTTGCAGTTCTTTGATTTGCTGATTTTGAGCATCTGATTTGTCAGGTTTATGAATAAAAATATTTTTTTGCTCCACCACTGCTTCTAAACCAATACCTTCTAGTGCCTGAAAATTATTGACTACTAAAAATTCTACATGCTTTTCTTCAGCCTTGTCGACAATGGCCTGAGCCAGAGGATGCTCTGATAATTTTTCAGCGCTAGCTAGATACTGCAAAATAA
Organism: uncultured Gammaproteobacteria bacterium; assembly: GCA_964443785.1. GTDB lineage: Bacteria > Patescibacteriota > Patescibacteriia > UBA1558 > GWA2-36-10 > CALMZN01. Next base: position 11,131 of record CAYUER010000021.1, on the reverse strand, counting down.
TATTTTCACTATAATCCGAATGCAAGCTCAAAATATCTGTCACCACTGGCTGTCCATTGGTGATCGTGCCTGTCTTATCGAGTACAACTGTTTTTATTTTACTTAATTTTTCCAAGCTTTCAGCATTGCGTATCAAAATACCAGCTTGTGCCCCTTTACCCATGCCTACAATCATGGCTGTCGGTGTAGCCAGACCCAAAGCACAAGGACAAGCAATCACCAAAACTCCCACAAATGATAAAATGCCGTAGGATAAAGCTACACTAAAACCCAAGACACTAGAGCCAATAGTCAACCACAAAACAAAAGATAATAAGGCAATTACCAAAACAACTGGCACAAACACGGCCGAAATTTTATCAGCTAATCTTTGTATAGGAGCTTTTGAGCCCTGCGCATCTTCGACCATCCTAATAATCTGCGCCAGCATGGTATTGGCACCAATTTGATCGACTCGAAATTGAAAGCTACCCTGCTTGTTCATAGTGGCACCAATCACTCGATCGCCAATTTTTTTATCAACTGGTATAGATTCACCCGTGATCATTGACTCATCAATGGCTGACTGACCATCTGTGATGACTCCATCAACTGGAATCTTGGCACCCGGTTTGACAATCACTATATCGCCCAGCACCACTTCGCTAATGGGCAGCTCTATTTCTTGACCCTGTCGTTTGACCAACGCAGTCTTGGCTTGTAATTTTAATAATTTTTCAATCGCTTCACCAGTTTTCAATTTTGATTTTGTTTCCAAATATTTACCGAAAATCACAAAACCAATCACTACAATAGTGACATCAAAATAAGTAATCTCCGGCAAACCCAAGCTGACACCCAAGTCCGGTGACAAAGTCACCATCGAACTATAAAGATAAGCCGCCAAAGTACCCAGTCCAATCAAGGTGTCCATATTGGCGGTGCCAGTTTTGATAAAAATCAAAAAGCCTCGCAAAAAATCTTGGCCAGCCCAAAATAATACAATACTCGCCAAAATAAACAGCAGCACATTCAAAAGCGACATCGGCAAGGGAAGACTAGGGATGAAGGTAAAAAATTGTGAGGCAATATCCCACATCATCAAAACAAAAACCAAAAAAGCCAAAGGTAAGACAAAATCTACTTTTGCTTTTTGTTTTAATAAATCTATATTGTCATCGTGTTTATGCACGGAGGAGGCTGTATGAGTATCGCTAGTATCATGCTCAGTCACATTATGTAGAGAGTAGCCGTACTTGGCAACCACTTCATTCATTTTAACCAAATCAATTTGCCCCTCTTCATATTCTATCTGCGCTTTTTCAGTCGCAAAATTGACTGCTACATTTTTGATGCCAGCCTGTTTACTCAAATTACGACTAATGATATTCGCGCAACTAGCACAATGCATGCCACTAATAGCATATTTTTGTTTAGTCATAAATTTATATTTGATACCATTGATTACGCCAAGCTTTGAGCATATCTATACCATTGTTCAAAAATGCTTCGACAGCATCAGCATTATTCAAAACCTCTACTCGACTAGATTTCAGACGCACTTCTTTGGTCATCTCCACACCAGCCTGATGATGAGCTATCAGGGCATTTAAAAAACGCAGGTCAAATTTTTCATCACTATTACCTAGCTGAATTTTATAGGGATCCCGGACCTGACGCTTGTCTTGGTACCAGTCTGCCTTCCAGGCATAAAGCTCAGCAATAGCGGCTGGCTCATCCCGTAAGATAGCTGCTGCTAAATCTTTGATTTCCTGCCTTTGGCCATTTTTACTAGCTTGCTCAGCCATGAGCATAGCACCACGGTGATGAGCAATCATCGCATTGGTATAGCGCAAATCTAACCAACGATCAGCCTCGCCCAAATCCATCACACCTTGATCGTACATAGCTAGTCGATACTGCGGAGTCAGATAATAACCAATGCCCAAACCCAGCACCAAAGTAATGATCATCAAAGCTAGGGCAAAATATATAGAAATTTTTTGCATAAATAAAATTAATTAATTATTATTTTGATAATCAATTTAAGACCAACGCTTGATAATATCCATCACTTCGGCGACAGCCGTATTGGCCTTGCCTTTCTTGATGTCCCTAGCGGTGCAGGTTTTCAGGTGATTTTCCAAAATCAAGTGATCAGTCTGCTTGAGAGCTCGCTGGACCGCCTGCGATTGGTGAATGACATCCAGACAATACGCTCCCTTGGAGACCATGTCTTCTACTTTTTGGAGCTGACCAATAGAGATGCGCAAACGATGTAAAATCTTCTCGTGTGTGTTTTTTGGTTTATACATAAATTTGTAATATTAAATCCATATCCCCCCCATAGGGATATGCTAGCATAAGTTCTAAAAATAGTAAATAGTTATTTGGAGTGACGCCTATTATAATCGATAAAGAAAAACTTGATCAATTCCAAAATCACAAATAAAACCACCGTCAATAAAATAATAGCTTGCCAATGCGACCAAGCTAAAGGTACGGTCTTGATAAAACGATTCAAAAATGGCACATAAACTGCAGCTATCTGTAAACCCAGACCGATCACAACGGCTATATTCAAAAATTTATTATTAAAAGGGTTGGCCCGAAAAATATTCCTTTCCAAATTTTTGATACTATAGACATACAGCAAAGTACTGACACCCAAAGAAGCAAAAGCAATAGTCCGAGCCAAGGCCAGGTCATCAGTGCTTTTCCAAAAATAATAATACAAACCCAAAGATCCCAAGGTAGTCAAAATGCTAATCACAAAAATCAAAAATTTACCCTCAAAATCTAGCAAAGTATTGCTATGACGCTCCTGCCTCTCCATAATCCCCTTATCCTCTGGCTCCTGCGTCAAAGCCAAACTAGGCAGACCATCGGTAATCAAATTGATCCACAAAATATGGGTAGTCAAAATCGGCAAAGGATAGCCAAAAAACATCGCCGTGGCAATGATAGTAATTTCAGCAAAACTATCTGACAATAAATACAAAATAACTTTTTTGAGATTGGCAAAAATCAAACGACCCTCTTTAATGGCCATGACAATGGTTTTGAAATTATTGTCCAATAAAATCAAATCTGAAACTTCCTTGGCAATATCTGAAGCTGAACTTACCGTCACACCGACATCAGCGGCTTTGAGAGCGGGAGCGTCATTGACCCCATCGCCCGTCATGGCCACCACTTGACCACGAGATTTCCAAGCTTGGATAATCCTGAGCTTGTCTGATGGAGTCACGCGGGCATAAACTTTGATATCTTCTACTCGGTCATGAAGCTGTTGCTCAGACATTTTGGCAAGCTCCTCGCCAGTGACCACTTGATCGTTTTCGGTCACTAGCTTCAAACTTTGCGCAATATGAAAAGCTGTAAATTTACTATCCCCAGTAATCATCACTGTCTTAATTTTTGCTTTTTTGGTTTGCTCCAAAGTATCTAGCATCTCCGGTCGGATGGGATCAGCTAAGCCCCACAAACCGACCATAATCAAATCTGATAATTCTTTTTTGACACTGATATCCAAAGGATAGTCCTTTGGTACTAAGCGATAAGCAGCCGCCAATACACGCAAACCCCTCCTTGATAGATGCTCTAATTTTTCATGCCAAATTTTGCGACTGTGATCATCTTGACTGAGTATCTGCCCATTGTCGGTATATTTACTAGTGTGCGGTAGCAAAATTTCTGGCGCACCTTTGACATAGATAATATCTTTTTCCGCATTATAAGAATAACGCGTGACCATGAATTTGTATTGAGAATCAAAAGGTATTTCTTCCAAGCGATTTTTCTTTTGCACTGCTTGATAGTCGCCATAAGTCAAAGCAAAAAGCAAAAGCGCTTTTTCTGTGGGTGTGCCAAATATTTCCCAGCGCTTATCGGCATCTTCTGGATTTTGAACGACTGCGTCATTGCACAAAATAGCAATATCTGTCAGCCAAGAGGTATCCTTGTCCCACTTGATCTCACGAATGGCCTGCGCCTGAAAATCAATGTGACGCTTGATAGTCAATAGCTCTACTACTCGCATCTCCCCCTCAGTCAAAGTGCCAGTCTTGTCAGCACAAATGACAGTCGTCGCACCCAAAGTCTCCGCAGAGACCAATTGCCGGACTAAGCCATTATTTTTTAAAATGCGTTGCATGCCGACAGTCAAAATAACAGTCAAGCTAATCAACAAACCCTCTGGAATAGCTGAGACTGCCAGAGCTACTGCTACCGTAAAAATCTCCGCCCAAGGATAGCCCTGAAGTAAGCCCAAAATCATGACTACAAAAGCAACACTGACAATAATAGTAGAAATAGTTTTGGCAAATTTATCAAGCTTCATCTGCAGGGGTGTCAAATCATTTTCTACATCATTGAGTAATTTAGCAATTTTACCCAACTCCGTGCGCAAGCCAGTTTCTACGACCACACCCTCACCTCGACCCTCAGCCACCACTGTACCCATATAGGCCATGTTTTTTCTCTCAGCCAACACTGTGCCGATGGGCAGGGCTAAAATATTTTTTTTGATAGGCCAAGACTCACCAGTCAAAGCTGCCTCGCTGACTGATAGATTGGTGACATTGAATAGCCTCAAATCAGCTGGCACTTTGTCACCCGAACGCAAAACTACTATATCACCGGGCACCAAAAATTTAGCATCAATCATTTGTTGACGACCGTCACGCTTGACTACAGCTTGTTGCTTGATCACTTGACTGAGCTTTTCGAGAGAATTGTTGGCTTTGTACTCTTGTAAAAAACCAATCACTACATTCAAAATTACTGCCAAAATAATCACATAAGCATCTACAGCTTCTTTAAACCAAAAACTAATAAGTGCTCCAATCAATAAAACATACACTAGAGCACTTTTGAATTGGCCAAAAAATATTTTTCCAGCGGACAAGCTTTTCTTTTGCACCAAAATATTATAGCCGTAATTTTTAATTCTTTTTTTTACATCATCAGCCTCCAAGCCGTTCTGCTTGGCATTTAATTCTTTTAATACCTGACTCTCTTTGAGATTGTGCCACTCTTTTTGATGTTTAGGCATGTTGAGATCTAAAATATTTATTTTAAAATTATAGTATTTCGCTGGGTTCACCCTGTTGAATAACGCTATGATTAAAATTATTTAATTTATTGGAAAATTAGCAATATTGATCTTTATTATTAAAATAAACTTTTTTTGGCGGTAGTTCCGCCAAGCGGAACTATTCAACAGGGTAAATTATAGCAAAAAATCGCCTATCTGGCGATTTGATAAAATTTATAAAAAAGAAAAGAACTGCATTCCCGAAGGTTTGCAGCTCATGAGTGGATTGGGACTTGGTCCCGATCGTGCATAGGAGACTGATGTCTCGATTGCATATATATAATAGCATACCTATAATTTGCGTCAAGGGCACTTATCCACACAGCCCTTCGCGAAGGGCGCTGTAAGTACCTTTTTAAAAGACAAAAGCGCCTATACTTGAAAAATCAGCCTTTTTTCAGTATGATTAAGCTACTATGGATATACAACAACACTTAAAACAAGAATTAGTCAAAATTTTAAAACAAATCTTGACTCAAGAGATCAGTCTTGATGATATCAAGTTGGCCTTACCACCTCAAGACAATCTTGGCGACTACGCCCTCGCTTGCTTTGACTTAGCCAAAAAAAATAAAACTAATCCAATAGAGTTGGCTAAAAAAATTGCTGATCTTTGGCCTAATGACGGTTTGTTTGTTTCTGCTCAAGTAGCTGGTCCTTATGTAAATTTAAAATTAAACGCCACATTATTCAGCCAATTGGCTCTCGATGAAATAGTAAATAACAAAAAATTTGGCCAAAATAATAGTGGTAAAAATAAAAAAATCTTAATCGAATTTTCTGGCCCCAACACCAATAAACCCCAACACATCGGCCATGTCCGCAACGATCTACTCGGCCAGACACTGGTAAATCTATATCGTGCCAATGCTTATCAAGTCATCGCCACCAACATCATCAATGATCGTGGTATTCATATAGTCAAAAGCATGCTGGCTTGGCAAGAATTTGGCAAAGGCGAAACACCTCAAAGTACTGGTCTAAAAGGCGATCACTTGGTCGGCCAGTATTATGTAAAATTTGGCCAACTCCTCAAAGAAGAAGAAAAAGAATATTTGACTAAAAATAACATTGACTTGACTAGAGTCAATGATTTGGAAAAAAGAAAAATCAATGATGATTTTTTGAATCAATCTGCTTGGATGCAAAAAGCTAGAGCTATGCTCATACTGTGGGAAAAAAATGATCCTCAAGTAAAAAAGCTTTGGAAAACTATGAACTCTTGGGTGTATGAAGGCTACAAAAAAACTTATGATGACCTAGGCATAAAATTTGATCATGTTGACTATGAAAGTGATACCTATCTATTGGGCAAAGATCTGATTGAGCTAGGTTTAAAAAATAATGTTTTCTTTAAAAAAGAAGATGGCTCAGTCTGGATAGATCTCACGCCAGAAGGTTTGGATGAAAAATTAGTTTTGCGTAAAGATGGCACTTCAGTCTACATGACCCAAGATATGGGCACAGCTGCTTATCGCCAAAAAAAATTCAAATTTGACCAGGCGGTCTATGTAGTCGCCACTGAACAAGACTATCATTTTAAAGTATTATTTTTAATCCTAGAAAAATTAGGTTTTGCTTGGGCCAAAAATCTATATCATCTATCTTTTGGTATGGTCTCGACACCGACTGGCAAAATCAAATCGCGTGAAGGCAAAACAGCTGATGCTGATGCTATCATTGAAGAGACAATCATCCGCGCCAAGGAAATGATGGATCAAGCCGAGAAAAAAAATCTCAAACAAAAAGATCAAGCAGCTATTGCCAAGGATGTAGCAATGGGTGCTATAAAATTTTGCATGCTCGGCACCAATCCCCAAAAAAATATTGTCTATGATGCTCAAAACTCTATCACGCTCGATGGCTATACTGGACCATTTGTGCAATATACTCATGCGCGCATCTGCACCATCTTGTCAAAAGCCAAAGCCAAAAAAATAAACTGGAGTGATTTGGCAATAAACCCAGAAGAAATCAAGCTGATAAAAAATCTCATCCTCTATCCCGAGATGATTAAGCAAGCTAGTACTGAGTACAACCCAGCTGTACTGACTCATTATTTATTTGATCTCGCTAAAATATTTAATAATTTTTATCAACAACACTCTGTCCTCTCGGCTGACACTGAAAACCAGAAAAATTTTCGCCTGACACTCTGTCTAGCTACCAAAAAAGTCATTGCTGACGGCCTACATATACTAGGTATCAAGGCTCCAGAAATAATGTAATCCTAAATATGCTAAACAAAAAATCTACCAGAAAAAATGGTAGTTTTTTGATTTTATCCCAAAGAAAAAACGCGCCTCCGGTGAGACGCGTTGTGACTAGCTGTCCTAGTAGACAACTAATCAAAATTGCAGCGAGCGGGCACCTCCGGCAGATCATCACGCACCATGAACTTATCGTAGTTGTTGAGTCGAAACTCGGTGATGTAGTCACCACCATCTTCATTGACGGGATGAACAAACAAATTTCTGCCAGCTGCCAACTGGGACATCTTGACAAAAATTTTCTCTTGCCACTTCTTGTTGGGCCGATGATCGTGGAAGCTCCAGATGACGATCAGACTCCAAGGCTTTTCGTCGACAGCGATGACAAAGCCCAAGCCACGATTGTTGCGCTTGTAGCTGGCCAGCTCCGGAAGAATCCTGGCGAATTCCTCAGCCAAGAACCTCAAGACTGCCTGGCCGTCAACGCCAAAGTTACGCTTTTTGCCAGAAGACAAATCCGCTCCTCCTTGAATGTTCAATGATCTACTACTGGGGACAAAATAATATAAACTATTTTAAACTTTTTGTCAAGACTAAACAAAACAAAAAACAACCCAGCGGGTTGAATTTTGTGACTTAGCTAATTATTTTATCAATTTATATCAAAACCATACTCCCCCTTCTTACCAGAAGCAGCTAAAAGTTCGTTTTGTTTTTGACGTATCTCATTCGCTTCACGAGGATAACCACCTATCTCCATAAATTCTACACCCTCAATAGACCCATAACGCTTTTCCCATGTTTCCGCCGTTCTAATAGCGATATACTTAATGCCATTTTGCGTAATAACTTCTTTCATTATATCTGCATATTCTCGATCTTTTTGCTCATGCCATTCTTTATTTCTTTGACCTTCTTCTGATTGTTTCCACTTTTTTAAATCTTCCTCATACTTTCTCTTGATTGCATCAAATCTTGTTTTCCAAGCAAAATCACTCTCCCCCTCTTTTCTCTGATCTTTGGGATATTCTGGACGTTGAGTTAGAAAAGGTGATTCTAAAAGATGACTTCCAGCCTGACAACAAGCACAAGTAGACCCAAACTCCAAATTAACCTCTCCTTCTGGAAGTCGAGACTCCGGAATTGTTAAATTAATTCTACCCTGTGTTCTACGTTTATCTTTTGATTTAGACCAAACGGGAAAGGCTAGTTCTGGAACTAGCTTATCGCGTACTAATGAAATATCTTGCCAATCTCCCCTTAGTCTAAGTGCTTCAATTTTTTCAGATAATTCAGGGTGAGCCTGAATCAATTCTTCGATAGATTTATCGGCAAGCTCTTCAAGTATTTCTTTTCTCTTTTCTTCTAAGCGTTTTTCTTCACGAAATTCAACAATATCTGCTATGTGTCTCTCTTCGGCAAGTTTATAGCGCCAACCTTCTTTTTCGCTTTCCAATGCCTCACGTCTTGTCTCATGATCATTAATACCCCGCAAATCTTCGGCTAGTTGATCACGATATTCTTGATGTTTAAACTTTTCCATAGTCTATTATTAATTAATTTTTTAATACCTCTAAATTTTACCCCCCCCTGATTATTTTTGCAAGCAATTATAAAGATTATATAATAAACAAAAAACAACCCGACGGGTTGAAATTGATGGCGGCGCCATCCGTAGCTCAGTTTAAAATAACCAAATACGATAACTGGATCGTCCTTCGCCAAGGCTTCGGACGACATCCTTCGCACCGCGAAGGATGGTGCGCCCAGTAGGAATCGAACCTACGACCGTTTGCTTAAAAGGCAACTGCTCTACCGACTGAGCTATAGGCGCAAAATACAAAAATACGAAAATTATTATAGATGAATTATTCGATATTGTCAACAAAATATATCCATATCACTACCTTATAACTATTTTATCAGATATTTCAAATATTGGGTATAAATTGTACATAAATTGGCTTGAAAAAAGCTGGGAAATGGGTTAAGCTAATCCTACATCAAGAACCCATGCTCAAAGTCCCCCCACAAAATCTAGAGGCAGAAGCTAGCATTTTAGGCGCTCTATTGATAGACAAAGAGGCTATTATTAAAGTGGCTGATTTTTTACGGGCTGATGATTTTTATAAAGACAGCCACGGCTTGATTTATCAGGCTATTCTTGATTTATTTGAAAAACACGAACCAATTGATATCCTCTCAATGGCCAATCGTCTCAATGAGAAAAAACAACTCGAGGCCATTGGCGGTAAATCATATTTAGCCGAATTGACTGCCTCAGTGCCCAATGCTTCCCATGTTCTAAACTACGCCAACATCATCCGCAAAAAAGCCACTCTTCGCAAACTGGAACAAGCGGCTTCAGAAATTAGCGAATTTAGCTTTTCTGAAGATCAAGATGTCGAAAAATTACTTGATAAAGCTGAACAAAAACTCTTTGCCATTTCTCAATCCTCCCTGAAAAAAAACTTTATCCCCATCCGCACGGTCTTGAATGACGCTTTTACTCGTATTGATGAGCTACACAAAACCGGCGGACAAGGTACTAGGGGCATACCTACTGGCTACGCCAATTTAGACAAACTCCTCTCTGGTCTACAAAAATCTGACCTAATCATCTTGGCCGCCCGCCCTTCAGTTGGTAAAACTACTTTGGCCCTGGACCTGATCCGCAATGTTGCTATTCGCGACAAAGTAGCGGTGGGTATTTTTTCTCTAGAAATGTCCAAAGAACAGCTCGTGGATAAATTGTTAGCAGCCGAAGCCCAAGTAGACCTCTGGCGTATGCGTACTGGCAAACTATCGGATCGAGAGGAAGATGATGATTTCCCACGCATTGGCAAAGCTATGGGTGTACTATCAGAGGCTCCGATCTTTATCGATGACTCTCCTAATATCAGTATCATGGAAATACGCACCAAAGCTCGACGCCTCAAGATGGAGCACAATCTAGGCTTTCTAGTCATTGACTATTTACAACTCATGGAGTCAGGCGGTCGCCAAGAAAATCGTGTCCAAGAAATATCAGAAATATCTAGAGCCTTGAAACAAATTGCCAGAGAGCTCGATATACCAGTATTGGCTCTATCTCAGTTGTCTCGTGCTGTCGAAAATCGTTCACCAGCTATACCAAAGCTAGCTGACCTGAGAGAATCCGGCTCCATAGAGCAAGATGCTGACATTGTCATGTTTATCTACCGCCGAGTCAAAGACAAAACACGCGGTGAATGTCCAGAAGAAGAAAAATTTGTAGCTGAGTTGCATATCGACAAACACCGCAATGGTCCTACTGGCTTGGTTCGCTTGTTCTTTGATGAAAATAAAGTGACTTTCAAAAATCTAGACAATGACCGACCAGAAATACACGCTCATCCTGGTGCTATGCAGACTGATCTACAAGCCCCTATGCCAAATGAAGAATTGGCAGGCATGACTGGTTGGCAAAATATTCCTTAAAAAATTTAATTTTAATTATTAATATAAAATAAAAACATGTTTAATAAACTTAAACAATTCAATGATCTAAAAAAACAAGCCGATGTTTTGAAAAATGCCTTGGCCACCGAGATTGTTGAAGTAGAAAATAAAGCTGTCAAAATCACTATGGATGGCAACCAAGAAATCAAAAGTTTGGAAATAAAACCTGAATTCATGCAAAGTGACAAAAAAGCTGAGCTAGAAAAAGAGCTAAAAAATGCTTTTGCTGATTCTATCAAAAAAGTCCAACGCAAAATGGCTATGAAAATGCAGTCCATGGGTGGCTTTGATATACCAGGATTAAAATAATGCGTCATCTTCCAGATTTTATCCAAAAATTAATCGATGAATTTGATAAACTGCC
>CAYUER010000020.1:0-15121 GCA_964443785.1 uncultured Gammaproteobacteria bacterium | reverse complement strand
GTAAAGCCAGCCAAGTTATTTTTATGGTTTTTTAGTAAAAATAATTTTTTTATAATTTGTTTCACTGGTTGAAAAATTTACTTATCTATAATTCAAACGCAAAGAATATAATGTCGGTGTTTGTGAATTGCTGTTGCAAGCAGTCAAAGTCAAACGATAACGCAAATAACGCAAATTATTCAGAGTGACTGGCGTACTGCTAGTAAAATGAGGGGCGCTACTATCCGCAAAATTAGCACTCGTGTAGCCACTAAAAGCGCTATTATTGGCTCCCTCTAGCGCAATATTTAGATTGCAGCCGCTCGGTACATTTTGAAAAATATTCAAGCTATCTATCGTCTTGTCACTAGAGCCCAAATCAATGATAGAAGAAACTATGCTACCAGGACTATTGTAATAAGCAGCCGCTGTCTCGCTAGCAATGGAATAAAAGGTTGATGTAGCTGTTACATTATTATAGCCCGTAGTTAGCCAGCCTGCAGTCCTAGGTGTGCCAGTGGATATTCTCAACTCATCAACTTCACCGGTAAAAAATAAGCTAGTAGTGGACCAATCACGGCCAACACCGACTGTATATGTCTCACCTATATACATCGCACTGCTATTCACCGTGCAAGCACCAGCAATGGTGCAGCTATTATCAGCTGTATTGTTTATATAATACTGAAAACCGACATCTCGATCAGCGGTTAAAGCCACGTGAGTCCATACATCATCTGCAATCACATTATTGGTATATAAACTAGCCAAATTAGTAGTGCCGTCACCAGCGCGAAATTGTAATTTTTTATTAGTTGACTGCTGTCTAAACATCCAGCCATCTTGATTGACATCACCGCTGCCAAAAAATACTGGCGACCAATAAGAATAAGGAACAGCACTAGATGAACGCTTCATCCAAAACTCTACTGTAAAATCATTGTAGCCCTGCTCTTTATCAACGGTATTTTCTAAAGTCAGTTGATCCATAGTACCGTCAAAATATTGCCCCCTACCTACTTTACCGCTTGATTGCGCGGGAGCACTGACTCCATATTTAAATAAATTATTACTACCAACTACACTATCGCTGACTGCTCCAATTCCAGAATCTACCATATGATTGACTAGTTGATAGCCATTACTCCACACACCCTTCACATTTTCTTGAGTGCTAATAATAGCATCATTACCATAAAACATATAAATAGTAGTATTGGTATCGAGCGATGGTACTTTGACCCAAGCAACTAATTCTCCGGTGCTAGGATTATAAGTCTCGATTTCGTGATCCAAAACTGTTGAGCCATTAGCATCAGAAGTAAAAATAATATCATAACCATTCACATTTTGAACTTTACCACCATTGGCGACTGTTTTTAGATCGGCTTGAGTCTCGGAGATAACCACGGGAAAATTTGTATGCGGCCCGCTAGAGACTGTACTACCCAAACCCAAAGTGATCGCCCTCTTATAATCATAAGTAGCGCCCGTAGCCCTCGTAAAAGAGCGCCCAATAAAATGTAAATTTACTCTGTCACCAGTTACCTGATGGTCTGAAACGAAAAAGCCATGAGAAGTGGTACTATAAAGCATCTGGTCATATGTAATCCAAGAAGATCGACGATTAAAAGTAGTATTACTCATACCGCCGTCAGTAGGACTAGCTCTATTACTAATATTCACAGCGTAGACTCCTCCGGGGCTATAATAATGAATAAATGCCATATTTTCACCATCTGAGGTAATCTCGGCATTAGCTTGGCTAGTGGCCAAGTTATAAGAACCAATTTCCGTTAGTGAGGTCCCCTGGTCTTCATAAATAATTAATTCCTTACTAGAATTTTCTGTGCCAAAAATAAATCTTTTTTTACCAGCAACTGTCTCCAAATATTCTATATCATTAAAATCATGGGCCGAAGTGCTGTCCAAAAAAGCATCAGTAGAAGTAGAGCTGAACCAACCACTACCCTCATATATACCCATTTTTCTAAATTCAGCTGAGTTGTCATCTGTCACTAAATAAATATAAGGATCAACACCAGATTCATCCAAATAAACTTGATTAATAGAACTATTAGCACTAGCCACCGAAGCAACTACTTGACCAGCATTTAACAAACTTAAAGTGGCCCCGCCGCCAGACACAGCAAAGACATAACCATAACCATAGCTATCAAAAACATAAAGCCTATCACCATCAGCATTGACTATCATACTCATGATATACCAGCTAGCACCACGGTAGGTCAAATCATAACAATCACTAGCTGTATTGACACTCAAAGTAGAAACATTCGCAACACATACCGTATCACCAACTGCACTAGGAGTACTACTAGCCACATAAACATAATTACTACTAGGATGCACGGCCATAGTGCGCATGTGCCAAGGCATCTCTATCTTCCATTCAGATTTGATGATACCAGATTGAGCGCGAGAAATATCATATTTTACTAAATCAAAATTGGTAGTGCCAACAACATATAAACTCTTGCCATCTGGACCCAAAGCAAATTGATAAAAATCTTCCCACGGTTGATTCCTCACTGAAGCATCAGGAAGCATATCAGACCAAGCTGACCAACTCATCGTAGACCCACCAACTGCCGACAATGACACCTGTCCCACTGTCGAAGTACTGATATTACTATAAGACGATGAAGCCGTGATCATACTAGCCCAAAATTCATTGGCTGTAGTGCCCGACCAGTCAGTCTGCTCCCACATCTTGGCTGACCAATTGGTAAAATAAGTAGTCAATACATAATCAGAAATGCCTGTAGCTGAGACCGTCACTGTCACCCTCTTGGTATCTGGATCATCTACCCCATCTATTGCCACTATGCTGCCGCTGCTATTGCGCAAGACGTCACTGACCACCACTACTCTAGTCAGACCATTCAAAGTATTTTCCGTACCAGAAAACTCCCACAAGCCATTATTTTTGACGAGGCCGCGATCACTGCCATCAGCTGCATTGACAATACTTTGCCAGCTATTATCTCTGATGCTGCGCACTGCCTCCATACCCTCCTGAGCAAACTGAACCACGACTTGTTTGTCGCCTACACCAAAAAAATTTTTATAAGAATTGACAAAAACATAAACCACGCCAGAGGCTAAGATAGAAAAAATAGCAATGGCAACAATCAGTTCAATCAAAGAAAAACCTCGACTGATTTTTTTGATTTTATCAATATATATTTGAATTAGCATAATATACTATAAATAACGAATCACAATTTAAATACTCATTTAATTTCTCGAGACCTCTGACCCGATAGCATAAAAAGTAGAGGGTGAATTTTGATTATTATATTCTGTCAATATCCAACCAAGAGAGCGATCAGCCTTGATCACCCTGACTTCATCTATGATGCCAGTATGACTCCAATAATTATTCCCCGATACTAAGCTAGTGCCAGTGTCAGTTGCCCTGGTACCTGATATGGTACCGCCATTGCCCCCAGTCAACAAAACTCCATCAACATACAATTTTATACTAGAGGCCCCATCATAAACACCACAAACATAGCGGAAATTGCTTGATCCTAGATTGGCTGTCTGCTCTAAATAAAGATAGGTGCCACCAACATTATTCAAAAAACTCATACCCAAACCACCGCCATCATAAGATGTATAAAGGTCCCAAAAAATAGTTGAGTCACCAGTGCCAGATATTTTGGCTATAATGCCTGAATAATTATTTACTTGAGTAGCGCCCATCTTGACCCACGCACACAGTGTCTGCGGTCCACTATTAAAAGTGACTGAGCTACCCATATCTATGTAGTCTGTATTGGGGATAGCTGCGCCATCCTCATCTACAGCTTTGCCAATTTTGCCAGGCACACTATCCGCAGAGGTCATGGAGCCATGAGAGGTGCCATCGACATTGTTGCTAGTACTGTCCAACATCTGCGGAGCTGCCCCCGATGGATCTTCGGTCATATGCAAAACAACTTTATAACTCGTAGCATCCCATACGCCTGTTGGATTTGCTTGAGAAGTATTAATAGCGGCATTACCATAAAATATATAAATAGAAGTATCATCAACATATGATACACTAGGCACATTGACCCAAGCTATCAGCTCTCCTGTGGTAGCATCGTATTTTTCTACCTCGTAGCTCAATACATTTCCACCCAAATAATCCGAGGTAAAAATCATGTCATAACCATTGCTATTGGTGATAGAGCCGCCATTGGCTACTGTCTTCAAATAAGCATAAGTACCAGAAATCAAAACTGGAAAAGAAATATGGCTAGCACCCGACACCTTAGTGTGATCAATGATTATTTCGCGACGATAAGCATAGTCATTCAAAAATTTTGAGTCTAAAGAAAAAGTAGAGCCAGACTTGGAGACTGCCACCATTTTCATCTCATTGTTACTATTATTTAAAATAATACCCTGATTATCAAGACTGATTTCAATACCTGAGGCAGTAGTGGTGCTGAGCCAACCAGCTACCTTAGAAAAATAAAATTCATTTTGTTGGCCACTAGCCAAAACAATGCCATTTTTCAAATCAAAAATACTGTCATAAGCACTATCGCGGGTAGCATAATCATTCCCCTTGAAAACCACTATACAATCTCCATTATTAAAGCAACTAGCATTATTGTCCAAAACTTTGACACCCCAAGCATCAGCATGATAACCAGTGACAGCGTAGTTTCTAGCTTTGGCTATATGCTCAACCACTGCTTTGGTACTCGCTTCTAAGGCACTCTCTTGTGTGCGGCTACTCAGGATAGAGGCGCCAGACGACATCAAAATCAACATAATGGCAATCACTATCAAAACCTCTATCAAAGTAAAAGCCGACAAAAAAATATTGGATTTTTTTTGCTCAAGATAAAATATTTTTGTAATTATTCTTTTCATTTTACTCATACAATACTTTAGCCACCTGATAGCTCCATGAGCTTGAAAATCGGCTGGATAATACCGATGGCCACCACACCGACTGTCAAACCAATCATGATCAAAAGAGCTGGCTCTAAGGTACTCGAAAAATTCTTGGCAGCATTGTCAACATCTTCTTCATAAAAATCAGCCAAATAATCCAAAACATCACTCAAATTACCTGAATTTTCTCCGACTCTGATCATGCGATAAAGCATAGGTGGGAAATAGTGACGGTTGGCCATGGCATCAGACAAGGCATTGCCCTTCAAAATATTATGATAGACAATAGTCAACTGTTCGCGATAAACAGCACTAGTCAAAGTATCTGAAACAATCTTCAAAGCTTGATCAATGGTGATGCCGCTATTGAGCAATGAAGCCATAGTGCGACAATACAAAGCTAAATTCATGTGTTTGATGATCTTGCCAACGACTGGAATTTTGAGATAAAAATAATGCAACCACAAACGAGTATTATAAAATCTCTCAAAAACCTGAGCCAAAATAACCAAGGCCACAACTACGGCAATAATCAGCCACCAATAATTACTCAAAAAACCAGAAGCTGCTTGTAAAAACTTGGTCAAAGGTGGCATATTGTCACCCAAAGCATCAAAGAAGCCTTCAAGTTTTGGTAAAACCAAAGTAGAGACCATGGTCATCAAGCCCAAGACAGCAATCAAAACTATCACTGGATAAATAGAGGCTGCCTTGATCTTACTACGCAATTCGTAAGTCTTGTGTTGTTGGACAGCCAAAATTTCTAGATTTTTAGCCAAGGTGCCTGATGACTCACCCACTGCCACCATATTGATAAAAAGATTGTTAAAATCTTTGGGATATTTTTTTAGAGCACTAGAGAGTGAATTACCTTTACGCACTTCGTTGAGCAAGCCACTCATACGATCATGGACCAAGGGGCTAGCACCATCAGCCAATACTTCTAGAGCGGCATCGATGGACATGCCTGACTTGATCATGACTGACAGGTGTTTGGACATCATGACCCTATCGACTAGCCGCATATTACCGATAATGATCTGTTTTTTGGCTACATTATCTTTTTCTTTAATATATTGTTCCAGAGAAACCAAAGTACCCTCTTGCAAAGCCAAGCGATTGCGAGCTTCTTGGATATTGGCAGCCTCTAATCTACCCTTGATGATCTTGCCTTGATTGTCTGTCAATTTGTAGCGAAATTGCATAATTATTGCTTAGTCACTCTAAATATTTCTTCGATGGTGGTCTTGCCGGAAAAAGCTTTCATAAAACCATCTTCCAACATAGTCACCATACCATTGGTAATGGCTGTCTTGGCAATCTGATCAGAATCGGCTCGAGAAACTATCAATTCTCTAATATTTTCTTCTATTTTTAAAACCTCAAAAATACCCAAGCGACCAGTATAACCAGTATGATTACAAGCATCGCAACCCTTACCCCTATAGAGACGCACTTCTTTGACTTGGGCAGTGTTGACAAATTTATCAATATTTATTTCTTTTTTGATATCAGAAATTTCTTGTTCTGATAAAATATAGCTATAAATACATTTCATGCAGATTTTCCTGACCAACCTCTGACCAATGATGACATTGACTGTCGAGGCCACCAAAAAAGGCTGTATATCCATATCTAGCAAGCGTGGTAAAGAGGTGGCAGCATCATTGGTGTGCAGTGTAGACAAGACCAAGTGACCAGTCATCGCTGAGTTGACGGCAATGCCAGCTGTTTCATTGTCACGAATTTCGCCGACCATGATAATATCAGGGTCTTGTCTGAGCAAAGAGCGCAAGCCAGCAGCAAAAGTCAAATTGGTCGCTGGATTGACCTGCACTTGATTGACCCCGTCTAGACTATACTCCACCGGATCTTCAATAGTACAAATATTGATATCACGCTTATTTAATATTTTGACTAAGGCGTACAAAGTAGTCGTCTTACCAGAACCAGTAGGACCAGTAGACAAAATCATGCCGTAGGGCCTATTGACTGCTTCGTTGACTACTTTCAAATCTTTTTCATTCATGCCTAGCTCTTCGAGAGTAAAAAACTTACCCTGTGATGACAACAAACGCATGACTACTTTTTCACCGTGCACAATCGGTAAGATCGAAACTCTGATATCAAGCTTGGCGCCCTCTACCTCTGTCACTATTTTACCATCTTGCGCTGCTCTAGTCTCATCAGTGCGCAGCTTGGCCAAAATTTTGACACGGCTGACAATCATATCCAAAATATTTTTTGGTAGATTCATGATGTCATAAAGCAAACCATCGATACGGAATCTGATGACAATTTCTTTTTCTGTCGGCTCAATATGAATATCCGAAGAATGATTCATGAAACCATAATTGATAATATCATCAACCAACCTAATCACTGAGACATCCTCCCTAGAGGCACCCTGAGCTTTGATGGCGTTTTTTTGAATATTACTGACGTATTCAGTCTGGATACTTTTTTTGTAAAGGCGCAAAGCATTTTCTAGCTCATGGTCAGTAGCATAATAAGGCGTCACTTTGTCACCGAGCTTTTTCTCTAGAGCCTTGATCATCGGATAATCAAAAGGATCGGCCATAGCCACATGAGCGCCCTCCGCATCACGCTTGAAAATAATCATCCTTTGCTTACGAGCTACAATCTCTGGCAATTGAGTCAAAATCTCTGATTTTATATTTTCCTTGGCTAGATTGACATATTTAAGATGTAGATTATTAGCAATCAATTGACCAATCTCCTGAGCCTTGATCAGCTCCTGTTCTACCAAAAAACTAATAAAATCTATTTTCTTTTCCTGAGCGGTTTTTAAAGCTGTATCCAAAACATCCGGCTTGATCAAACCGTATTTACTGATAATCTGGTAGACTTTTTCGTCAGTTAAAATAGCCATAATTATATTTTTCCTGAATTAGCCTTGGCTTGCTTGCTCTGAGTTTTGGAGTTTAAGTATTGATTGATTTTTTCCACCAAAATACCCAGAGTGATATTATCTTTGATCAGATAATCTACTGCCCCCAAGTCAACGCCTTTTTTCTTATCATCTTCTTGTCCTAAATTGGACAAAATAATCACCGGAATATTACGTGTCTTGGGATTGCGCTGCAGCTCAGTCAAAACTTCAAAACCACTCTTTTTCGGCATAATCATATCCAAAATAATCAAATCCGGATCTTCCAACTGGGCTTTTTCTAGACCCTCTTCTCCATCTTGAGCTAGCACAACATCAAAATTCTTTTCTTTGAGCTCAGCTTCGTAGACTTTGCGCAAAAAATTATCATCATCAACAAATAATATTTTAGGATTGGCCATAGTTATGATAAATTATTGACATCTAAAATTAAATTGACGCGACCAGACGATGAAACTGCCAGACCCTTGAATTTTGGCAAAAGTCGCATAAGACTAGGATTTTTTTTCATTACCAATTCACTTTCTTTTATGTTGCTAGAAATTGGTAGGGCAAAAATATTTTTTTGGATATTCAAAAATAAAATATATTTAGCTGGCGCCTTGATCTCCAAAGGCAAGACCGACTGCAAATTAATTAATTTTATCTTTCTCTTATTATAAATAAAATATTTATCATTACTGACATCTCTCAATTCTGGCAATTTTACTACGCGATCAACATGTGACATCGGTATGGCCAGAGACCAGTCACCCAGCTGCCAAGCAATACTACGGAAGATAGAAAGTGGCAGTGGTAAATGCAAAATAAACTGTGTACCTTTATTGAGAGCGCTAGCCACTGTGACATGGCCATTTAATTTTCTTAGTCTATCTTTGACCACACTCAAGCCCACACCACGACCACCGTGGATATCCATATTTTTTTTACTAGACATGCCAGGATGAAACAATAAACTAGGAATATCTGCCAATTTTATTTTACGACTTTCTTCGACGCTGATGACTTTTTTGTTCACTGCTAGGGCCAATACTTTTGACCAATCAATACCGCGCCCATTGTCGCTAACTGACACCAATAATTCATCGCCCTCCAAGCTAGCCTGCAATTTTATCTCGCCATTTTTTTGATTGGACTTGATGCCGTGCACTACCGAATTTTTGATCAGCTGGACAATGATCTCAAGTAGCTCATCCAAGATAGATTTATCAAGTGAAATATCATTGTGCTCAATGACTAGGGAAACATTTTTGTGCTCATCACGAGCAATAGAGCGCACCAAATAAGGCAGATTAGAAAACACTTGCTCCAAAGGCAAAATCCGCATCCTCTCTAGCTCACGACGCAAATTGTTGGCCAAGGTATCGGCTGTCACTACATTAGACAAAAGCTGACTTTGGCCACTCTTGATAGCTGCGCCCTTGATGCCCATGATATTGACCAAAAGGTCGTCCAAAATATTTTGTACTTTGTCCAAATCCTTGGCCGGCACTATCATCTCAGTGCTTTCATGAGGCGCTACCAGCTCAGCAGTGTCTGGCAATTTACTTTTGAGTTTATCATTTTTTTTGAGCTTGGCTGGTGATTTCAAAAATTTTTCTAGCTCCGCAATAGCCTGCTTAAAATCAAGCTCTTGTCCATGATGGCTAATGTATTGCAAATTGGCCTGCAAAGTATCCAAAGCTCTAAAAATAATATCTAAATTATTTTTATCTACTGTCAAAACGCCGTTGATCAAAGCCTGGACAAAAGATTCTACCTGATGCAGATAGACTATCGTATCCTTGTAGCCCATGGTAGCAGCCGAGCCTTTCATAGAGTGCAGACTGATAAAAAGCGTCTGCAAATATTCTGTATTTTTGGGATTTTTTTCTAGCAAAAGCAAAACATCAGCTACACTCTTGAGCTGTTCTTGGGTAGTCGACAGATACAAATCTCTATACTTTTCACTAAACATAAATTTTTAGCTCGGCAAATATTTTTTCCGGCTCAATAATATAAATTTTTTCTTTGTTCAGCTTGATGTATTGATTGGCAATATTTTTAGTCTTTTCTGAAAAAATTTGATTCACACTGACTGTGTCTAGACCCTCCTCTACCACGAGAGCATAAAAATCTCCTCGATAACTAAATTGTAAACACTGTGGATGAGTAGGCATTTTAAAAGTAAGGCCCAAAAATTTATCTGTGCGCAAAACAGTCAACAACTGCCCATTGAGATAGGTCAAGCCAGCGATATATTTATTATTCAAAGGCAAGGCTGACAAATGCTCACAGCTAAAAAATTGACTATCCTGACTCAAAGGACTAGCCCAGATACGATCCGCTAATTTGAAAATGATAAATTGTTGACTCTTGGCTGCCATGTTAATTTTTTTTGACCAGATTGCCCAAAGTATCAGTGACATTGTTGAGGGCTACTGATGATTTATTGAGTGATCTAGTGACTACCAACTGCTCTTGGATGACCTTGGTGATGTCGTCAGTTTGTTTGACTAACAATTTTGACTGTTGGGAAATATTAGCAATGACTTTATTGACTTGATCAGCATCTTGGTAGGTTTTTTTGGTTTCTGTGTCAATAATCTGTATATCGTGAGCTATATTGTCAATATTGCTGATGATCTTGGTCAAAAAACCAAAAGTCTGAGTCACCACTTTGATACTCTTGTTGGTCTCCTGCCATTCATAGACAGCTGACTGTTTGGACTGATCAATCTGACGACTCATATCTTTGGCCAGTGATTGGATACTGCTAGCTGCTTGCTCACTGATGTGATTGAGGTCCCTGATTTGATTGACCAAAGAACTAAATTCTTCACTGTAAGAAGATTTTTTAGCTTCAATAGACATATTGAGGCTAAAAAACTTGGTAGTCTCAGCTACCATCTCTACTCTCTTGGCAATATCGGCTACTGATTGAGCGTACTGGTCGAGAGCTTGGCTCAGCTTTTGTGTATCTGTCAACAAAGTCTTGACTGCCACGAGACTGGCCAGGGCCTTTTCTGATTGCAACTTACCTTCTTCAGCTAGCTTATTGACCTTGGCTACGCTGTCGGTAGCTGCTCCAGTTTTGTGAGTGATTTCCACCAAAGATCGCACCATCTTGGATAAGGATTGACTGCCGGACTTCAATCCACTTTGTTGTTGCTGTGACGAGGAAGTTAAGAATTGAGATATTTGATTGTTGGTCTGACTAATACCCGATAAGCCTTGAATAGATTTTAGCAACAAATTCACTACCTTACTCAGCTCATTGACCGAGCTTTGGACTGGTGCTGTGATATTTTTGCTCAAATGACGAGTAGCAATCAATGACAAGCCCAAGACCATAGCCAGAGAAACAAAAAGACCGATCAAAACATTGGCCGGCCAAATACCCATCTGCAAGACATCACGATACTGAGTAGAAGTGTAGATAGAAGCTAATAAAACAGCCAGAGGCAAAAGGGCCACAGCCAAAAACCAAAGAATAAATTTCAAATAAATTTTTGTTTCAACCAGCTTCACTTTTTTTGTTTTTCTTTTTTATGACTTGAGCAACTGAATGCCATCCAATGGTCTGCTCAATATCATAAATTATAACATATTTAAGTATAAAAACAAAGAGCGCCTAATGTGCATAAGGCGCTGGTTGTTTTTCAAAATTTTCTAATAATTATTTAGCCAAAAATTTTTCTAATTCAGCAGCTAATTCTACTTGCTTAAATTCCTTAGCTTGTTGTGAATAATTTTTGAGACTACTAATCTGGGCCCCGCTAAAATCAAAACCATTGCGCTGACGATTCAAATCACGTACTTGCTCTATAGCCTGAGTAAAGGCTTGATAGTCTTTGCTCAGCCAATAAAATTCCACCAAATGCCACTGCACATCAGGAGACTTTGGTGATAGAGCGGTAGCAGCCAAAACCTGCTTACGAGCTTGGTCAAAATCGCCTTTTTTCTGGTAAGCCTCTTGCAAAGCAAATTTAATCTCCAATCTCCAGGGAGCAAGCTTGGCCATATTTTCCAAAAGTGTAATATCACGATCCACAAAAGAAGGGTCAAAAGTGCCAACAAATTGATAAAAATTGGAAAGAAACATACCCGAACGAATATCTAAGGGATATTTTTCATAATTGGCTTCTAGGTGCTGACCAGTAAAACGTATAAAATCAAACTTGATATCACTAGTAGCTTGAGGATTGTTGATGATAATACCCAAGAGATCATTGAGAGCGGCTACTTTTTCTTTGTCACCCAAAGGCAACATATAATACGAGCGCAACCAATCATTTTTGATATTCTCAAAATCCTCGGCTGTCTGAGCTTGGCGAGCAGCTAAAAAAGTACTGACAAAAATAGTATTGCTACGCCATGGTTTAAGCACCATAAAATGACAAAAAACCAAGGCCAATAAAATCAAAATAATACCCCTCAAAGTCAAATTGAACCTATGCAACAATAATCTAGCCTGCCAAGCTTGAAAATGAGCACGCCAGCGCGATCCTAGGCCCTCATGACTGGCAGCAGTGGTCTGATAAAACAAATAAGCCAAAATCAGATAAAAAACAACATTGACATTGAGATTATCAAAGATGAAAAAGTCCTGCACCAAAAAACCAAGCAAAAAAGCTGACCAAAAGACTGGCCAAAGCCAAAATTGACCCTGTCTAATCCTTTGCCAGAAAACCCCGAGCAAATAAACAAAAATAGCTAGATAAAAGCCCAGGCCAATGATGCCGCCATGGACTAAGTGCTGGATCAAGATATTGTGTGGTCGGTCAAACCAAATCTCCGAACCATTACTCACAAAAATGGCCGAAGGAAAATACTGATTAAAAGCATCGGCAAAATTTTCTTCACCCCAACCAAAAATAGGCTTAGCAACAAAAGCGTGAGTCAAGCTATTTTTCCAAATCAACAAACGAGATTGGGTGGTAGTGTCAGTCAATGAAATATTGGCTAAGCGGGAAAATATTGGCACAGATCTGACCCAAGCACTATCTTTTTGGATAAAAATAGTCACCAAAAATACAATAGACGCTAACAACAAACCAGCTACTAGATAATAAAACTTATTTTTTTTCTGACGCTCATAATAGAGATAAGCTAAAGTCAACAAAAAAGCAAAAGACAATAAACCAAGCAGGGCCCCTCTAGTCTCAGTAGCCAATAAGACAATCACAAACAAAATAATGGCTAAAATATCCAACAAGGCTGACCAAGAGTACCAATGTTTGTGGCTGATTTTTTTGAACAAAAAATAAGCAGTTAAAACTATGTGCAAAAATAAATATGAACCGACATAGGCAGCATTACCTAAGGTGCTGGATAAACGCTGACCACCAGCTGAGCTCAGGAGGAAGCTAGCACCCAAAGCCTGACCAAGAGCATACAAAGCCACCAAAACTGCCACTACCAACGAAGTTCTAAATAATATTTGCCAATCTTTTTCCGTGCGATTGACACCGAGCAAAACTATCACATACAACAAGAGATGGTACCAATTGACTAAACCATCCATACGCTCAAAAGTGCTCCAAAAACTAAACAAAAAATTTCCCCCAAAAATACTAGCAATAGTCAAAGTCAAAATAAATAATCCAAAAAAAATAAATCCTTTATTAAATTTTGGCCATTGATAAGTATTTTTGAGCACTAACCATAGATAAGCAAAGAAAAGTAGCTCAATAATAAGCCTAAAATACATATTACGCGGAAAAATAAAAGGAAAATAGGCTTCATTGTAAATGATCAGTGGGGCAAACAACACAAATATCAAGCCCAGTCTGATAAAAATCCGCCAGCCAGCATCTTTGGCTCCCAAAAAATTGAGTAATTGCGACATATTTTATAAATTATGGGTAATAAAATTTTCTTGACAAAAATAGGTATTTATTATTATAATATAAATTAATGATAAATACAAATTTATGAAAAAAGGCCTATTATTATTTGGTGACATCATCATCCTCTATCTCAGCTTAGGGCTCACTCTCTGGCTGCGTTATCGCCATCTGGACCCAGACATCTGGCAGAGGCACCTCTTACCTTTTAGCATTATTTTTGCGATCTGGCTAGTCGTTTTTTTTATCAATGGTCTCTACGAATTCAAAAAAGTCCGCAATGATTTTAGCTTTTATGGATTGATCCTCAAAAATTTGGCTATCAATGCTGTCCTAGCTATCATTTTTTTCTATATCTTTTCTGATAGCTTCGACCAGATGCGCCCACAAACTATCCTATTAATCTTAATAGCTATCTATACCATCCTCTTTGCTAGCTGGCGCAAATTGTTTTACCAGCTGATCTCTAGCCGTTCCTTGGGCAACAACCTAGCTATCATCGGACTCAATGACGAGTCATTGGCCCTAGCCGAAGAAATCATCAATCAACCACAGCTAGGCTACCAGCTCAAACTGATAGTCAATCCTGACTTTGCTCCTGTGCCCGAAAAATACCAAATCATACCCATCAGTAAAAATCTAGTTGATTTGAAAAGTGAATTTTTGAAGCACAAAATACAAACAGTAGTGGTAGTCCAAAATCCCAAATACGCTAGCGAAGTATCACGCTATTTATTTGAAAACATCAATCTCAAAATACAGTATTACAACCTAACCAATTTTTATGAAAAAATTATCGGCAAAATACCGCTCATGCTTTTGGAAAAAAATTGGTTTCTCGAAAACTTCAATGGTCGCCACAATAACAACTTCGAGATCGTAAAAAGATTTATTGATTTATTCGCAGCTATTTTCTTTGGTCTGATCTCTCTACTCTTCATTCCCTTGATCATCATCGCTATCAAGCTCGAGTCAAAAGGTAAAATCATCTACCAACAAGAAAGAGTCGGCCTCAATAATAAAATCTTTAAGGTTTACAAATTTCGCACAATGCAAGAAAATGCTGAGCAAAATGGCGCTGTCTGGGCCTCGGCCAATGATCCCCGTATCACGAGGATAGGCAAGTTGCTCCGCAAAACTCGCCTAGATGAAGTACCGCAATTTTTGAACATCATCATCGGCAATATGAGTTTTGTCGGACCACGTCCCGAAAGACCAGAATTTGTCGAGCAGCTCAAAAAAGAAATACCATTTTACAATGAAAGACATTTGATCAAGCCAGGCCTGACTGGCTGGGCGCAAATCAACTATCCCTACGGCGCTTCAGTGGCTGACGCCAAAGAAAAACTACAGTATGATTTGTTTTATATCAAAAATCAATCAGTGTCTCTAGATATATCCATCATCCTCAAAACCATCAATGCCATGTTTAATATTGCTTTGGGAAGATAATGATCAATAAAATAAAAAATAAAATATA
>CAYUER010000019.1:0-15738 GCA_964443785.1 uncultured Gammaproteobacteria bacterium | reverse complement strand
TAGTTTTTTGTTGTTCAATGTTGCTTGGTTAGGGATTTTGTTGTTGTGGCTCTAATATTTTTTTATATATCAAAAAACCACCAAGCCCCTCGCGGGGAGCTTGGTGGTTTTTAGTTTTACTTGATATAGCTGATCGGATTTTTGCGTACGCCATTGACGCGGACCTCCATATGAAGATGTGGACCAGTAGACCAGCCAGTCGAGCCGATCAAGGCAATTACTTGACCACGGCTGACAGTCTCACCATCTTTGACCAGTAGTTTGCTAGCGTGGGCATAGAGTGTCTCTAGGCCGTTGCCGTGATTGATGATGACATTGTAGCCATAGCCAGTAGACCAGCCAGAGCGCTCGACTTTGCCATCTTCTGAGGCGTAGATAGGGTTGCCGACTTTGTCACCGACATCAAGACCAGTGTGGCGCCAGCTAAAATATTGAGTAATGCGGTGGCTCAAAACTGGCCAGAGCAATTTTGTATTGGCTGACAGATCACTAGCTGGCGGCAAGTCTTCGTCGCTGTAGACATTGGTCGGTGTGCTAGCTTTTGGTTTACTAGCTACAGTTGGTGCCTTGTAAGACGAGACTACCTTTGTTGGTTTGATGCCTTCTGGTATGAAGATCAAATCACCAGCTTTGATATCAGATACACCACTGAGATTGTTGTAGGCAATTATTTTTTCTAGATCGGCTTGGTATTTTTTGGCCACAGCGCTGAGGTTGTCGCCTTTTTGGATTTCGTAGTCTATACCAGAGCTGGGGAGTATGACTAATTTGGCGCCTGGCTTGATAGTACTATTCCAAGTGAGATTGTTGGCCCAGAGTATGGTATTGACAGTGATATCAAATTTTTCAGCAATACCACTCAATGTATCGCCAGCTTGAACAAAATAATCGACATTTTCACTGCGAGTTGGTGCGGGTATTTCTAAGCTATCCTCATCAGAGTTGATGACTATCAGACTGGTAGCATCTGCTGAGAGGCCGATAGTTTCTCCGCCGCTATTGCCTTCACTATTGGCCGCTAGAGGTTCTTGTAGTATTTCTTGGTTGGATAAGTAGCTCAAAGTCGTAGCCTGTCTATTGGTCGGTGCTTTTTCTTCTATTACTTCGCTCCAAGTAGCAGAGTCATTTTTGACTAAAGTGGATAGCAATGTGCGTTGGGCATACTCATCGGTGCTGTAGTTTTGAGCAAAGATATTGCTAGTGGTAGTACCGACAATGATCAGACTGATGACAGTACCAGCTAAATATTTTTTGATGAATAAGATCAGGGCTGTATCTTTGAGCTGGCGATTTTTGAATTTTATTTTCAGTAAGACAATATTTTTGTAAATCAGAAGGACAAAAGGCAAAAAGAATATTTTGAGTATTAGTGAGACAAATTTAAACAAAGGCTTAAAGATAAAAGGAGAGCGCCTTTTTAGCCAAATCAAAAAATCAGCTACCTTGATAGCCAATCTCGTTAATATTTTTTTGATGAATATACTAATAAGATTATAATTAAATTATAAGGGATATTAGTAATAGGTACTATATCATATTTAGCTATTTTTGTCGATAGTAAGCCTTTGACCATTAGGTTGATTTTTAGTCTTTGAAATGGTAGAATAATTTTATAATTTTTGGATTATTATGGCTAAATTTTCAAAATATCAGGCCAAAGACATTGAGTCAAAATGGCAAAAATACTGGCAAGAAAATCAGACTTATCTCGCTGCTGATCAGGGCAAAGATAAATTTTTTGGTCTAGTAGAATTTCCCTATCCCTCTGGCGAGGGTCTGCACGCTGGGCATTTGCGCTCTTATACAGCGATGGATATTATTGCTCGCCATCAGCGTGCTTTGGGCAAAAATGTTTTGTATCCTATGGGTATGGACGCTTTTGGTTTGCCGGCTGAAAATTACGCCATCAAAAAAAATATTCCACCCCAAGAAACTACTCGGAAAAATATTGATAATTTTAAAAGACAATTGCAGTCTACGGGCTATAGTTTTGATTGGTCTAGATTTATTGAGACTACTGACCCAGAGTATTATCGCTGGACGCAGTGGATTTTTATCCAGCTTTGGAAAAATGGACTAGCCTACAAGGCTACAGAAAAAATTAATTGGTGTACTTCTTGTTTGATTGGCCTAGCCAACGAAGAAGTAGTAGGTGGTGTCTGCGAGCGTTGTGGTGGCGAGGTGGTCAAAAAAGAAAAAGAGCAGTGGCTTTTGCGCATTACCAAATACGCCGATCGCTTGATTGATGATTTGGACAAAGTCGATTTTTTGGAGCAGATCAAAACCCAACAAAGAAATTGGATCGGCCGCTCCGAGGGAGCAGAAATAAAATTTGCAGTCAAAAGTGAGCAGGCAGAGTCTAGCGCTGAGTTGCTGGTTTTTACTACGCGGCCGGACACTATTTTTGGTG
This sequence comes from uncultured Gammaproteobacteria bacterium, assembly GCA_964443785.1. Taxonomy (GTDB): domain Bacteria; phylum Patescibacteriota; class Patescibacteriia; order UBA1558; family GWA2-36-10; genus CALMZN01. The sequence goes on along the minus strand of CAYUER010000019.1, from coordinate 13,328 downwards.
TCACCTTTATGGTCATTGCTCCTGAACACCCTCTAGTCACTGAGCTCTCTAAGGATATTGCTAATTTGGCAGAAGTAGAGGAGTACAGCAAAAAAGCTGGCAAAAAATCCGACTTAGAAAGAGCGGACAATAGCAAAGAAAAAACAGGCGTAGAAATCAAAGGCTTAAAGGCTATCAATCCAGTCAATCAAGCGGAGATTCCTATCTTTGTCGCTGATTATGTGACTATGGCTTATGGTACAGGAGCTATCATGGCTGTGCCCGCTCACGATCAAAGAGATTGGGACTTTGCCAAGAAATATCAGCTACCCATGATCTCGGTCATAGATGATAGCGATGTCGAAGAGGCAGCCTTTCCGGCTTTTACTGGTCGCTTGATGAGTAATTCTGGACAATTCACTGGTTTGACAGTCGATGATTTTAAAATCAAGATTGTCAATTGGTTGGAAAAAAATAAAGTCGGAAAAGCTACGGTCAATTATCGTTTGCATGATTGGATTTTTTCTCGCCAAAGATATTGGGGTGAGCCGATTCCGATGGTCTACTGTAGCCAGTGCGATTGGCAGCCACTAGATGAAAAAGATTTACCATTGGTCTTGCCAGATATCAAAAATTTTAAACCAGGCAGCGAAGGTCAATCACCTCTAGCAGAGCTCGAGTCTTGGGTCAAGACTACTTGTCCCAAGTGTGGCGGTGAAGCTAGGAGAGAGACCGACACTATGCCAAATTGGGCAGGCTCAAATTGGTATTTTGTTCGCTATACTGATGCACGCAACGATAGACAGCTTGCTGATCCAGAGAAAATAAAATATTGGTTGCCAGTTGATTGGTACAATGGTGGTAATGAGCACACTACTTTGCATCTTTTGTACTCTCGTTTTATTTTCAAATTTTTATATGACATTGGAGTGATTCCGCAGTCAGTTGGTAGTGAACCCTATCGCAAGCGTACGGCTCAAGGCATGATCCTCGGCAGTGGTGGAGTCAAAATGTCCAAGTCCAAAGGCAATGTCGTCAATCCTGATGACTATATTGCTAAATATGGAGCTGATGCCCTGCGTCTTTATATTATGTTTATGGGGCCCTTTGATCAGTCAATTGCTTGGGATGACAAGGGTGTAGCTGGTTTAGTCAGATTTTTGAATAGAGTGTGGGATCTGCAAGCCAAGGTAGCACCAAAAGTGGAGTCAGACCAAGCATTGGAGCGCCTCTTGCATCAGAGTATCAAAAAAATAGGCGAAGATATTATGAATATGCGTTTTAATACTGCTGTTTCTCAACTGATGATTTTATCCAATGCTGCTGATAAAGCCACTCAGATATCTTTAGCATTTTTTGAAAAATTTGTTATTTTACTTTCTCCTTTTGCGCCTCATATCAGTGAAGAGTTGTGGAGCCAATTAGGCCACAGTGATAGCATCAGTCTAGCTACTTGGCCGAGCTTTGATCCGGAATTGGTCAGAGCAGAGCTGGTGACAGTCGCCATTCAGGTCAATGGCAAGTTGCGTGATACTATAGAGTTGCCAGCGGACACCGAGGATAGTGCGGATTTGCAAGCTCAGGTTTTGGCTAGAGAAAAGGTGCAAGCCGCTTTAGTCGGGGCGTCAGTCAAAAAATTTATCTATGTCAAAAATAAAATTATTAGTTTGGTAGTTTGATGAAGGAAATATTTTTGAACAAACATAATCTCACAGAAGTAGCTGCCGAAGCAGCTCGTGTTTTGGCTGAAGGTGGAGTGATCGTCTATCCGACGGAGACAGCCTATGGACTGGGAGCCGATTATTTTGACGAGGCAGCTATTGCCAAAGTTTATACTATCAAGCAGCGTGAAGCTGATAAACCCTTGCCAGTCATTGTGCCTGATCTGGAGACAGCTGAGAGTTTGGTGACTTTTGATGATCAGGCTCGGCAGCTCGTTGCCCAGCATTGGCCCGGTGCTTTGACTATGATTTTGCCCTTCAAGCTAGCTGGGCAGAAAAAACATTTTATTGACAATCTAGGTTTACGAATTTCTAGTCATTTTTTTTGTCAGGCCTTGGGCAAGGTTTTTAAGCATCCAGTAGTCAGCACTTCGGCCAACATCTCTGGTACCGGTGCTATCTATAGCATGGACCAAATCAAAGAACAGTTCAAAGATTTTGGCGTTCAGCCAGATTTACTCATCAATGCTGGCAATCTACCTCTGACTCCGCCATCGACTATTGTCAAAAGTGCGGATGGTCATCTAGAAATTTTGCGTCAAGGTAAAATAAATATTCACACTGTGAAATAAAAATAAAAATATGCTTAATTTGGGTTTTTTTTCTTCCTGGTTTCCATCAAAAGTTCGTCAGCAGATTCGCGAGCTTTATATTTCTACTATTATAGTCAATTTTGCTTTGGCTATGGTGATGTTTTGGGAGCCAGTTTATCTCTATGATATTGGTTATTCTTTACAAAAGATAGTTTTGTTTTATTTGCTGACCTATGTAGCCTATTTGGTTTTTATGCCCTTTGGCGCCAAGTTTGCCAAGCGTTATGGCTACGAAGCTAGCCTAGCCATCGGCACTTGTCTTTATGCTTTGTTTTATGTCAGCTTATATTTTGTTCAGTTTTATCCACCCTTGTTTTATGCGGCGGCTTTTATTTTGACTTTGCAAAAATTATTTTATTGGCCAGCTTATCACGCTAACTTTGCCAAATACATAGGCGAGACAGAGGAGGGCAAAGAAGTGAGTTTTATGGCAGTAGCCACTTCTTTGATGTATATCATCGGACCAGCTTTGGCTGGCTGGATTGTATCTCAATTTGGTTTTGGTATGCTTTTTGTGGTTGCTTCTATTATATTTTTTGTATCCAACATACCATCCTTGATTACCAAAGAAATATTTACACCAGAAAAATTTAAATATTTCGATAGTTTCAAAATACTTTTTCATAAAGAACGTCGCCAAGAACTTTTGGCTTATTTAGGTTTTGGTGAAGAGTTTGTAGTTTTGGTGATTTGGCCAGTATTTATCTCGACTATTATTGCTGATGCTTTTGATATGGGCGCAGTGGTGGCCCTAGCTACTCTAGTGACAGCTTTGATTACTATGTATGTCGGACAGCTGACTGATAGCCACAACAAAAAAAATATTTTATCTTTGAGTAGTGCTTTTTATGCTTTGTCGTGGTTTATTAGGATTTTTGTAGTCAATGCTACCGGTGTATTTTTCTTGGATACTTTTTCTCGCCTAGGCAAAAATACCCTGAGCGTGCCTTTGACTGCTATCACCTATGATCGAGCCAAGATCATACACCGCGATAGCAAGCAACATATCATGACTAGGGTAGTATTTTTTGAGATGAGCTTGGTACTCGGTAAATTATTAGCTATTTTATTGATTTATTTTGCTTTATTTTTTATACCGAGTGAGATTTTGGCCTTCAAGCTGATCTTTATTTTGGCTGGAGCTATGACTTTATTGTATATGTTGTTATAAGATGACCAAGACAGAAATCAAATATTTATTAGAGCTTTATCATATTGCGCCCAACAAATTGCGGGGTCAGAATTTTTTATTAGACGAAGAAGTTTTGGATTATATCATCAAGAAGGCGGGAGTAAAAAAAGACGATCTGGTACTCGAGCTTGGTCCTGGCTTGGGAGCTTTGACCCAAAAATTAGCTTTGCATGCCAAGCAGGTCATTGCTTTTGAAATTGAGGAAAATTTTGCTAGCCCTCTTGATAAAATTCAAAAAATGAATAGTAATGTAGAAATAATTTGGCAGGATATTTTGAAGCTCAATATCAATCAATGGCAGGAGATTCTGAGTAGTAAAAAGAGTAAGCATTATAAAATAGTAGCCAATATTCCCTATTATCTGACTGGCAAGTTCATCCAAAAATTTGTTTCCTTTGATCCTGTACCGGAGAGCTTGACTCTGATGGTCCAAAAAGAAGTAGCCGAAAGGATAGAGGCCAAGGATGGCAAGATGAGCTTGTTAGCACTAGCAGTCAAGCTTTATGGTCAAGTAGAATTATTGCGCTTAGTGGGTAGAGATAGTTTTTGGCCAGCACCAAAAGTCGACTCAGCCATTATCCATATTTTTGAGATCAAAAAATGGCCCCATCCAGTTGATGAGAAAAAAACTTGGCAATTGATCAAGCGGGGCTATGCCAAAAAAAGAAAAAAATTAGTCAATAATTTATTAAGCGACCCGAGCATAGAAAAAAAAGAATTGATCAGCGCCTTGAAGTCTTTGGGAATAGATGAAAATGTGCGCGCAGAAAATTTACAGGCTCGAGATTGGGTCAAATTAGCGCAGCTTTTACATTTTTAGAGATAATTTTTAAGCGGCGATAACTACTCACAATTGAGTAGTTATTTTTTATCCAGTTAAAAATTTAGGTAGTCAAATATTTGGCTACTAAAGTAAAATTTTAGCCTAGAATTCACACTTATATTATATATTATTTTTTTGTGAATTTTTAACTGGATGCATTTTGGTTTTTTTCTTATTTTATGTTATAATTATAAAAACTTAAAGGCGAATAAATGGCCAAAAAATTGTATCGTGTTGATTCCACTGAAGATGTTGATATCAATGATTTGATCAACAGTTCAGAGGAGCATTATTTTTCTCGTTCGCGTCCCAAAAAAGGTCTGATTTTTCTTTTGGTGTTAGTTGCTAGCGCTTTGTTTTTGTTTATTGTCAAATATTGGTATGACAATGTCAAAGACAGTGTAGGCTACAAAATACCTGACTACATCCAAAAGGAGCTTGATGCCAATCAGCCTACAGAGGTATCTTTGGCTGAGCTCAAAAATAAAGACACTGATAGAGACGGCTTATCTGATTTTACAGAGCTCTACCAGACACACACTAGTATTTTTTTGGAAGACACTGACAGTGATGGATTTTCTGATGCTGATGAGATCAAGCAAGGTGGCGATGCTCTCTGTCCGCAGGGAGAGGATTGTAGCTTGTTGCAATTGATCACTCCAGAAAACAAGCTTTCAGATATCTTACAAGATAGTTCTATCAATACTGATTTGACCTTGCAAAAGGCTGCCCTCAATGAATTCAGGCAATTTCTCCTAGACAATGGCATGACTGCTGAAGATTTGAGTAAATTGACTGACGATGATTTGATCAGTATTTTTGACGCCATCTCCGAGAGCGAGCTTATAGACTCGGAGGCTTGGACTAGCACTACTACACCAGAGCAAGTACGCAATTTTTTATTGGTCCAGCCTGGCGCTGATCCTGAGCAGATCAAAAAAATGTCAGTCCAAGAGCTGATTGAATTAAGAGACAATTTGTTAAAAAAATAAAATAATCAATAATATTCTATAACTCTATGAGGGGTTACAAAAAATTAGTATTAGCTAGTATTGCTACATTGCTTGTGGCGTCCATGATCTTAACTGCATTGCCTTCGAGGGCCCAGTTTGTTGGTATGATAATGGCAAATATAGTAAATGATATTCCACAAACCAGGAACACTATTTGGCAGAGAATTAATTTAGTTTTAGATAGAGCTAAGGGTGCCCTGACTACGCAGATTATCAACCAGACTTTGACTACTTTTATGAACAAATTAGCTTATGATATGGCTAACAATCTAGCTACTGGCGGACCTGGTAAAACTCCTTTATTTGAGAGGGAGAGTTTTAACAAGAGTTTGGATACAGCTAGGGATGCGGCCTTGGGTGAATTTATTGGACAGCTCAGTAAAAATAGTTTTGAAGATTTAGGTTTTAATCTTTGCGATCCTTCTCTATCAGTCAAGCTATCTTTGACTTTATCATTGATTGATAGTAAGGCTCCACCTAGACCTACTTGTGATTGGCGTAAGGTGCAAAATGAGTGGGCTAAATTTGGTGATAATTTTACAGCTGATTTGATCAAGGTTCAGCTCGATACTAGGGGTGGCACTAAAAATTTGGAAGATTTTTTTGCTAATGGTTTTTCGCTAGAGCAAACTGACCTCGGTGTTTTTGCTAAATTAGATGCTGCTGCTAGAAAAGCTGAGCAGGATGCGGTAGAGGCTAAAAAATCTTTAATTGCTCAATGTAGCGGTTATTTGTCTAATCATACACCTATCACAGAAGAGCAGATTAATAGTTGCTCTGATGTGATGAATATGACGGAAGCTGTGATTAAGGCTACTGCTGATACTGAAGTAACAAAGATTGCTACCAGTGGGTTGAGTAAGGAACTTAGTGTGATTGGTCAAATCATGAAAACAGCTGGTAATATTTTTGTTAACACTTTTACTTCTAAGTTGATGCACAGGTGGATTCAGGATGGCATGTGCTCTCTACTCAATGGAGGTTGTTCAAATATTTTTAATAATTCTAATAATTCAAATTTAAGGGCAAATCTTTTAGCTCAATTGAGGGGTGGGGCTAATGTTAATAAATCTAATGAGGGTTTGATTATTGGTTTTGATAAAATAGAACCAAATATTTTGGAGTCCTATAATATTTTGGAAGAATACTCCATCTGTCCAGAGGATACGGAATTTAGAACACCTGATAATTGTGTGATGTCTAGCGCTTTCCTACAGGCGGTCAGTAGTCGCACTACTTTGCAAGACGCCATTGATCAGGGCTTGATCAGCGGTGATTTGCCTTTGATTGGCGTGGATGATAGCTTGCGCAACGCCAACAAAGAATGCTACAAGAGCGCTTTGTGCTACAGCAATTTAGTCAAGCTCAGAAAAGCCAATGTCATCCCAGTGGGTTGGGAGCTAGCGGCTTTGCGTAGTCCAGTGGATAAGCCAGTCACTCTCCAGCAGGCGATTGATTGCTTTGAAGAAGATACTGGCAAATGTAAGGTTGCGCCACTGGCAACTGGCGAAAACAATCCTTTTTATCACCTGGTAGACCCTTATTGGATTTTGAAAGCACCGGCTGCTTTGTGCAATGCTTATGTTTATTCACCGATTTTGGAATCTCCAGATACGAGCAACAGGCAGCAATATTGTGCTGATGTCAAAACTTGTCTGCACGAGGATGCCAATGGCAATTGTCTCTCTGGTGAATATGGCTACTGCACCAAGACAGAAAATGTCTGGCGCTTTACTGGTGATGAGTGCAAAGACGGTGATATTTATTCTGGTTGTTTGACTTTTCAAAATGACATCTTACCAACAGCTTCTTATCTAGAACAGTCTTTGGACTATTGCTCTGGTGATCAAGTGGGTTGCAAGCGCTATTCTCAAGAAAAAAACAATGACTCTGACTGGGTCTTGCAAGATATTGCTAGCGATGACAATGACTTGTTTTTGAATAATAAGTCAGCTACTTGTCCCTCTGATATGGCTGGCTGCTCGGAGTTTATTGTCATGGCCGCCGACACTGGTACAAATTTGGTACCAAATGGTAGTTTTGATAATATTGATCAAGATACTAGCGCGGCTTTTCCTAATGGTCGACCAGATGCTTGGATAGCAGGCAGCGCCGACAGTGATGGCTTTGCTTATGATGGTGATAAATTAGCCAATGGTTATCCTTGGGGAGCTGGTCAAGTGGCCGGCACAGAGTCTATTTATCAATTAGTTAATTTGCTACCAAATACTACTTATAGGATTTCTGCTTCAGCGGCTAGACATGACTTGGCTATTAATGATTCTTATGGGCGAGTGACTATGTTGTTGTGCGACACTATTGGTAATTGTAATAATAGCAGTGCTAGTAAGCCAGTGTATATTGCCAGTCCTGGATCTGATGATTGCTCTACATTTTTGGATACTACTACCAATATACCAGCCAACCATGCTAATTTGTATATTAGAAATTTGCCAGCTGATGGTTCAATGACTAGAGGTACTTGTACTTTTACTACCAACGATGTGGCCATTGGACAGGCCCGTTTGCATGTGGTAGCTAGTCCAAATCATGTGACTTGGTTTGATGATATCAAAATTGAAATGATTAGCACTAAAGATAAAGGTAATTCTACTTATAGTGCTTATGGTGTTGGTAGTACTGTCAATATGAATGGCAATCGTTTTATGTGTACTGCCCAAGAAGTTGGTTGCCAAGGCTACACTCCGGTCAATGGTGACGCTATGATACCAGCTGTAGTTGGCCAGAGCGATCTCTGTCCCAATGAGTGCGTAGGCTATGCTACTTTTGCAGAGGCACCAGACCATTTTGATTTAGTAGAAAACGCCAATGCTTCTTATAATTATTTTAATTTTATACCGAGCACGGCTGACAGTTGTCCAGCGACAGCAGTTGGTTGTGAAGAATTTACCAATGTCGATGCAGCAGCTCAAGGAGGAGAGGGTAGAGAATATTACACCTATCTCAGGCAATGTGTAGCCGCCAATCTAGGTGCGGACTACATCACTTGGGAAGGCTCAGATGTGGCTGGCTATCAGATCAGGGCTTGGAAAGCTCTAGAAAGCAATGTCCCATCAGCTACCGGTGTTGCTCCGTGTACTAATATCTTACCTGGTCAAAATACTTGTAATGATAATGGAACAGGAGTAAGTGTTGCGGCTTGCGGACCAGAGACTGATACCTTACTTGATGATCCTAATGTCGATGCCAATTGTCGTCAGTTCTTTGATCCAAGCGGCAATAGTTTTTATCGTCTCCAAGATCGGGTGATTTTTGCTAGTGATGATTGTCATGATTATCGTCGTACAGCTAATTCTCAAATTTATCGAGCTATCCCAGCACAGAGCACCAAATGTACAGCTGCGCAAAATGGTTGTCGCGCTTATTATGGCAACAATGCTAATAATGTTCGTAATATTTTTAGCGATGACTTTGAGCGAGCTGCTTATACTCCATGGCAAGCTGGCGGTAGTACTATTTTGAGTTTGTCGAGTGAATCCTTGGAGAGAAACGGTCATTCGTTGAAAATTGATGGTTCTATCATCAGTTCAGCTAGCGTGCCGATCGGGGCAGTGCAAAATAAAAAACAATACAAACTATCATGGTGGATGAAATCATCTTATTCTTTGGGTAGTGTCTATTGGAACCTATCAGTGCCACACAAAACCGCTGGCAATCCAGATTTGTTGCTGAGGATTAGCCTTGATACAGACAGCTCTCTGAATAATACGCCGGGTAATATTTGGCAATACTATACCATTACTCACAATCTGACTTTGACCGAAAGCCAGCTATCAACCTATGATTTTGATCAGGCTAAATTATTAGTTGTCACTACTCGCAATGCTGCCGGTGAAGATGCTGATGTCTTTGTAGATAATATTGTCTTCAAAGAAGTAGCTAGTAATATCTATGTAGTGAGAAATTCTTGGGAAACTCCCGCATCTTGCGATAGTCCCTATACTGGCTATCATCTTGGTTGTCAGGCTTATACCGACACTAATCGCAGACAATACAATCTAAAATCTTTCCAGAATCTCTGTCGAGTCGAGGCTATTGGCTGTATGGCAGCTATTGATACACACAATTCTGACAATCCTTTTGCTGAGACATTCAATACTGGGGACTTCTCTAGTGTGACGGTGCCAGCTGATAATATCACTTACCTAGTACCAGATAGTAGTAAATATTGTTCAGCTACTTATCAGGGTTGTCAGGCTTTGGGCTTGCCAGATAGGACCAATCCAGAATATCTACCGACAGTCTACAAGATCAATGACCCTGATCAATATTCTGCTTCTTTGTGTTTCAATGATGATTTGAATTGTGAAGCTTACGCTTCTGATAAAGGATCTTATTATTTCAAAGATCCAGGCAGTGATACTTGTACTTATCAAGCCAATGTTTTGGTAGCTGGTAATGTCGTCAGTGGCTGGTTCAAAACAGCCAATCTGAAAGATCCCTTGCCGTTAGGTTGTCTCGATACAGATAATGACTACGATGCTACTGATTTTGAACTACAGCAAAATGTTGCTACTTGTCCAGCTGATAAAAATTTGTGCACAGCTTTTTATGACCCATCTGATCCACTCAATTGTAATAGCGTCGGTACTTGCACTGGTTGTGCTGTGACGGCGGATTGCACCTCGATGAAAAATGAAAGAGAGTGTCGAGCAGCTGGCGGCACCTACAAGGCTCCAGATTGTCAGGCTTACTATTATTATAATAACAGCAAGATAGATAAAGCGAGTTGTGCTGGACAGGTCAACCAAAATAATGGCTGTGTCTTATTTAAAGAAGCTAATAATTGGAACGGTGATCATAGTGTCTTGAATGTCAGCTATGACACAGCTCAAAGCTATGCTCTCAATCTATCCAAAGCATCAGCCGTCAGTCCAGTCACTTGTGATCCAGTGACTGATCCGGCTACTTGTAATCTAGATTCCAATGTGTTGTTAAAAGTTGCTAAAGATCGTCAGTGTGGTCAATGGCTAGCTTGTCGATCTTCATCAGTGGTCTGGGACAAGGATAATAATAAATACAAAGTTGTGTGCTCTGACATGGGTCTTTGTACTAAGTATGATAGTAGTAACAATGTCACCAAGTGTGCGGAGTGGGCTAGTGCTGAAGAAGAAGCCCTGACAGTGGCCAACTATCAAGATCGTGCTACTGGGGCCAATGATCGTATTCAATTTGGTGACAATGATTATACTGGGTACTCTATACCAAATATGTTGCCTTTGCCACTGCTGACGGTAGCTAATATTGGTTCAGCTACAGTGCCAAATCCTCAGCTAGTTTATGATGCTGGCACTTGTGCTGGCTCAACTTGTTCTACTATTATTGATGGTGAGCAATTTAGCGGTATTTGTCGTAGTGGACGCTGTCTGGTCAATCCTATAGCTAATACTCAAGATACCTTTGGTGTAGAGACTAGAGGCTATGCTCAGGTAGACTCACCATTTCCTTCTTCTATCTCACCTGATCAGGGTCGTCTCGATAGATTGCAGGCCTACGCTGGGGCGAATATGTGCGAAGTAGATCAGACTGATCCGATCACTGCTACTCCCAATGGTTGTGAAACTACCTATGTCAAAGTGACTTATGGCAGCGGAGGAGAGGTGCGCTACTATCCAAACAATTTACCAAGCCCCAATGGCATCTGTAGCTCTGGTAATACCGATGGTAATGTTGACTGTGTCGACAGTGCTGGTAATGCTCACAATAATTTGTGTGATACTTATAATACTGACGGCAGCTCGCGTAATGACGGCTCTTGCAGTAAAAAGGTCAAAGCCGAAACTATTGCCAATTGGCCAGGTATTTGTCTAGAGTATGACGCGAGTACTAAGGTCATCAATGATACTAATGGTACAAACTATTGTAACCAGTGGTATCCAGCTGATCAAATTGCCGGGGCTAGCTCCTTGTTTGATAATTATCGTGAAGCGGGCTATTACGAACCAGCTGGTCGTGATGCTTTGTTTTGCTCAGTCACTACGCCTTTTTTGACTTATAATGAAAGAGTGTACTGCGTAGCTAGCTCACCTACTACTCCTGATTCCTGTAATGCTTTGGCGATAGTACCAATTGGTTCGCAGATTAAGGCTTCTAGTTTATCTAGTAATAGTTCAATAGTTTCCTATGGATTTTTAAAAGAAGAGTCTTATACTTTTGTGCCAGCCTTTGGCACGGTTGATGACTATCCGACAAACGAGGGCTTTCCCAATGGTATTGGCCTGGATAGAATAGAAAAAAATGGTTTAGCTGATAATATTGATGTGAAATATGATGATGCGCGATTTAAATCAAATGATTTTGTTTCGCCAGCTAATGCAAACACTAGTCAGGTCCCAGTGACCACTCTCAATACTTTGAATAAAATTTTTGATGTACCAGCTGGTGATGAAATTTCTGTTTTTTATCTTGATGAAGATGTAAATTCTCAATTTAAAGAAACAGTCGATGGTAGGATATGGATAGGGGATAAATGGCAGACATCACCTAGTGATCCTACTAACACAGAGGCTTGTTATGATAGTGATGCAGTTGGTAATACTGGCCCCGATGACACTCCTAATGATTGTGATAGCGGTCTTCAGTGTGATTCATCTAAAAATTATCATTCAGTCTTGCCTCGCTATTGTAATCCTTTGGCTTATAATTACTATTTGCACCCAGTTCTTTTGAGCGATTGTGACACTAATTGTAGCCCTCCTACAAAGGGGCAGAGTTGTCTGGCTGCTGATACGGATTATTCTAGTATACTTGTTCGGAGTTGCTCTGGGCTACCAGTCAGTGAATATTATGCTTGTAAATTTAGAGAATGTGTAGACAGTGTTGGTGGTGCGGCTTCTAGTCATACTGATGGTTTGTATTGGTGCTCTGATTATGGTCAAATTAATTATGGTTCGGCTACTTACGATGGTGTGACTCATGTTTACTCAGTCACTCGTTGTTTGTCCTATTTATTTAATAGAGTAAGGGTCGACTCTTCTAGTGATAATGGTTTCACTAATGTCTATGGTATAAAATTAAAATCAGGTATTAGTGTTGGTCTGGCCAATGCGGCGATTGGCGCATTTAATATCAATAGCAGAGGGTATGTGATTGAAAATCCAACTTCGGAGGGTTGCTTGGAATCTAGTGTGATTACGGGTAGTAGTTGTTCTGAAGACGTTGGTTTGAGCGATGTCAGTTTGTGCTCAGCTATTAATCCTTATTGTACCAGGACATTTACCTACAAAACTGATGGTACTCAATGCACTGGCGCTGAGTGCTATCAGCAGTGTCAAATAGTGACCCAGCTTGATCCTAATGGTGATAAATCTTGGGTCAGGACAGATATCTGGTGGCGCAATGAAAATGGCTCGCGTAATAATTATCCAGCCTCTAATACTTGGCTATCTTATTATTACAAATCTGGCTTTATCCAAAATGCCAATGTTAATTTTAGTAATATCACTGGTGAAAATGTGAAGTTTTCTCATTTTGGCTCAGCCTTGGGCTTCTTGGCCAACGATGTCGTCAATGTCCGCGTGCCAGTGACAGCTAGTATTTTCTCGCCTTTGTCAGCTGTGACTTTTTATGCGGCTGAGACAGATGGTCTCAATGCAGCTCATCAGCAATTAGCCTATCTATTTTATCGGGCTTACAATCTACGCTGGGATGCCACTACCAAGAGTTATTTGCCAAACGGCGATGCCAACTACCAAGGTAATGATATTTATACGGGTAGTGCTGTGACTACTAGCGCTCAAAATACTCAAGCTGGTCAAGATTTTGATCCAGTGATTTTGCAGGTTTGTGGTAATCAGATTTGTAGTGATGGCTCGAGTGCAGTGAGCGAAGGTATTACTATCAATGATTTGCAGAACAAAAGATTGTCTGGTAAAAATTCAATCTTTGCGGCTCTCAAATTTTATTATTACGCTCATCCTGATCACATGCCGATTAAAAATATTGTGATTGATTGGGGAGATGGTAGCAATGACACCTCGGCTCCTG
>CAYUER010000018.1:9374-16342 GCA_964443785.1 uncultured Gammaproteobacteria bacterium | reverse complement strand
CAAACGACTAGTCTCATAGATATTGCACTTTACTTTGGCCAAGCGCTCCAAGGCTTCTTGGTGTGGATGGCCATATTCGCTATCTTTGGCCGCAGAGATGATGCAAGCCTGTGGCTCTACACTAGTCAAAAAATCCTGACCAGAAGAATGCTTGCTACCATGATGAGCAACTTTCAATATCTCTGCCTCTACATTGATATTATTTTGCAATAAAATTTGCTCTTGCTCACTAGGCAAGTCACCGGTCAGTAAATAGTCTATTTCCTGATCCGATATCCTCAAAACCAAGGAATCATCATTGGCATCTTGGCTGTCTATATCTTGAGCTTTTAATATTGCCAATGACACACCGGCACCAAAATCATACCTATGACCAGTCAGCGCTGTCTCTTCGACTAAATGATGTTTATCTAAAGCATAGAGCCAAGCTGAATAAAGAGCGGTATCTGGCTTCTCTGCTGGAGTGATGATGTTTTTGACCTGATATTTATCCAAGAGATCAACCAAGCCAGCATAATGATCATCATGGTAATGGGAAATAAAAATATAATCAATCTTCCTCTCCCACCACGGCAGACATTGGCCAAGATTGGGCAGCAAATGATTGTCCGCCCCGCCATCAACTAAAATATTTTGCCCATTCGGAGTACGAAAAAGAGCTGCGTCACCCTGACCAACATCTATAAAGCAAGCTTGAAAATACTTAGCATCATCAATACTCTGCCACAAAACAAGCAAACTCACAAAAATAAAGAATAAAATAATATTAATCTGGCGTTTCATATTTTTGGGGATTGATCATAATAGTAAGCATTATAACAAAAACAAAACTAAGCAACAAAAATTGCCAGTCAAAATCGGTAATATTCAAAGCAGCATATTTAAATCTGGCTAATATCTCCATCATCTTAAAAGACAAACGCAACAATAAATCCAAGGGCCACATCAATACAAGACCTAATACAGATATCTGTCCAAAAACTGCCAACAAAATAGTAAAAACTAAGATAAAAGGAAATAAAGGCAAAGCCAAAAAATTGGCTACAGCTGCAATCACAGAAAAATTGCCAAAATAATAGGCAGTAAGGGGCCAAGTAAATACTTGGGCTGCCGAAGTGACAGCCAATGTTTCTCTAAGCTTGAAATGATTGGGTATTTTTTGATAAAGGTGATTAAAAAAATTACTATAAAATATCAAGCCAAATACTGCTAAAAATGACAGCTGAAAACTAATGTCAAACAATAAAAAATAAGGATTATAAAGCACAAAAAGATCAGCTAAAAAAACTACACTATACAAAGAAAAAGTCTGCCTCTTGATAATCGGACCAAGTAAAGCGAGTAAAATCATCGCACTAGAGCGGAGAGCCGGACTAATAAAACCAATCAAATAAAGATAAGCAAGTAGTGCCAAAAATAAAAAAATAAAAACTTGCTGACGATAAAGCCCCAAAAGGCCAAGCAAGGCATACATCAGCCAAATAATAATCACCATATGCAAACCAGAAATAGAGATGATGTGAGTGAGACCAGTGCGGCTAAATTGATCAGTGATATACTTGGGTACTTCTTTTTGATTGCCGAGGATGATGGCTTTGGCAAAGGCACTCTGTGGCTCGGGTAAAATATTTAGATTGGCGACAAAGAAATTTCTAGCTCGATGAATAAAGTCATTCCAACTCACTAGATGACCTACTGATTTAATTTTTGGCTTGGCGCAACGATAAAAAATCTTGTCCTTAGCTAAATATTTGTCATAATAAAAAGTATTTTTCCCCTCCTGGGCTATTGGCTCCGGCCGATAGACAAAGCAATCAATCTCGACTAGATCATTGATCGCAAAATCCGGATAAAATCCTGACTTGAGTAAAATACGCCCAACAAATACCTCATCTACCGGATCGACAATATACTGCCAACTATCTAGAGATTTATCACGATCGACTATCATCCCTGTAAAATGATAATTTTTACTAAATTGAAAACCACCGAGCAGTCTCTCCTCGCTCGTAAAATAATAAAGACGTAAAATAACTAGCAAAAAAATTACTAGCAGAAAAAAATATCTATTTTTAAAACTCCCTAAAATACACAAAATAAAAAATAACCACAAGCAGATGAGATCTATGCTCTGAAAAAAGGCAAAAAGTAAATTATCAAAAAAACAGCCAGCCATAATAGCTAGCATAAAAAAACAGCTAACCAAAAGAAAAAATCTGCTTTTTGGCATACCTCAAAAATCGCTTTCTTTTCTAGTGCTTATTGTAAACTAAATAAAAAATTAGTCAATATTGGTCAAAATACTCGGTGCCAAAGGCAAATTGGGTAATAAATAACTACTTTGTAATTTTTCGTCGGCTGACCAGACTATATTTGATTGCCAAATATTTTCTGCCTCAATCTTAGCAAGATCTGGCTGGAGATAAACTTCTACTGAGCTACCAGCGCCAACTGCGTTCACATCTACCAAGAGCTGAATCTGGCGCCCAGCCAAGCCTACTGGCAGAGGATTGTCCCACTCGGCCTTGGCTATGATTTGATTATCTTTGATGATGACATCCATGGGATAATACTTACTATCGACAAAAACTTTGGCTGCTCTGACAGTAGCATTTTTTACTTGATAGTACCAAGTCAATTTATAAAAATTTAAATTGCTGGAGGAATTACTTTTGACTCTAGCACTAAAAACATTGTTCCAAGATGATTGTAGAGTCTTATCTATCTTGGCTGATTCAAAAATAGGATAATGATCGGCCGTATGTACACGTGATAAAATCATTGGACCAGACCACGCAATGATCTGATTGGAGACATAGCCTTTGCCGACTAAATTCTTCAAACTCAACAAATAGTCACCCTCTGGCAAATCTTGGGCATAAATCTCTAAATCAAGCAAAGAACCAGTTTTCGTGGCTAGTGGTTTTTCTAAATCAAAAACAATCAATCCGTCCTGATCAAATGCCCTAGCTACTAGCTCGCCTTGGTGCAACAAGAAAAATTCTAAACTAGTAGACTTTTTCGCTTGATTCCGCTCAATCACAAAATCAAGACTCTGAATATCTAAAACCTCTGCTCCTGAGCTAAAAGCTAATGCCCCCAAAAATATACGGCCAGAACTAGCACTAATAAATTCTGACTTGGGACTACGATTGTAGACCTGCCAATCACCTTGACTCACCACCTGAGTCACTCCACCGACCAAAGGAAAACGACCAGTCGGGATTAATTTTTCCTGATTATAAAAAAGCTCAATATCTTTGCGGCTCTCCAAAGAAAATTGCAAGACTGTATCCAGGGCTACTCCCTTGGAATCTGGCAAGCTGACCAAAAGCTGACTCGAGCCAGCCGGTAATTTATAGTCCCCCAAATCAAAAAGCAAATAACCCTGCTCATTAAAATCAATAATAGAACCCAATTGGACACCTTGATGAAAAATTTTGAGCCTACTCAAATAAGATGGATCATACAAACCATTGACATATATCTTGAATTTACGCAAAGCTACACCAGAAACAGGTGTGTCAATATTCAGTGTAAAAAGCTGGATATTGGATGAGCCCACACTCACTCTCTGCTCCTGACTACCAGACTGCAAATTGACCTTGGGCGTATTGTCAACCGCCAAGGAGCTAGGACCAGAAACAGTGATAATGGTGAAGAAAAAAATACCCAAAGAAATAAAAAAAGCTAACACAAAATGCTGGCGCCAGTGTTTTTTGCGTGATCTATACTGAGGCAAATGACCTAGGTGTTCAAACATAAAATTTGACTACCTATATTATACAATAAAAATAAAAAATTTAAAAACTATTTTTGTGATTGCCTTAGACTAGCTTGTATTACTGGCCACAAGTCTCCATCCAATACTGCCTGTGGATCATGAGACTCCCAGTCAGTCCGATGATCTTTGACCATTTTGTAAGGATGCAAGACATAAGATCGAATTTGATTACCCCAGGCAGCAGCTGTGTACTCACCTTTGAGAGCTTTGCGCTCATCCTCTCTTTTGGCTGCCTGATATCTTTCGAGCTTGCTCAACAATACGGCCATAGCTTGATTTTTGTTTTGCAACTGCGAGCGCTCATTTTGACAAGTAGCTACCAAGCCCGTTGGCAAGTGCATGATGCGCACTGCTGAATCAGTCGTATTGACTGATTGACCACCATGACCAGAGGCACGATAAGTTTCTATTTTGAGATCTTGTTCGTTGATTTTTACTTTGGGCTCCAAAATCTCTGGCAAAACCTCCACCATCGCAAAAGAAGTGTGGCGCGCATGATCAGCATCAAACTCTGACAATCTGACCAAACGATGCACTCCCGCTTCTTCTTTGAGGTAGCCATAGGCAAAAGGGCCGCTAAATTTGAAAGTGGCGCTCTTGATACCAGCCTCTTGCCCGACACTGCGCGCTAGATAAACTACTTGATAATGATTCTGCTCACCAAAACGCAAATACATCCGCTCCAGCATTTGTGCCCAATCTTGAGCATCGACACCACCCGCTCCAGCATTGATGGTGATAATAGCCGCCGCTGTATCATAAGGGCCAGACAATAATAATTGCTGAGCCAATAAATCATATTGCTGTCTTTGCTTTTCAAAATCTTTGGCAAAAACCTCAGACAAATCTTCAGCCTGATCATCAGCACAAATAAGTTGTAAATCTAATAAATTTTTTTTCAAGAGCTCCCAGTCATTGATCTGTAATTCTAAATTGCTAATCTCTTTGACGATATTGGCTGCTTCGATTTTTTGCCAAAAATTGTGATCTTGAGTCTCCAGACGCAAAACATCTAAACGCTCATGCTTTTTTGGTATATCCAAAGTCACTATTGCCTGGTCAACCAATAGTAATAAATCTACAATTTTTTTGCGTAATTCTTCCACAATTATTTTTTATATTTTTCTAAAGTCACTGCCACATCTCTCATTTGACCCTTGGTCCAAACTTTTAAAATTATTTTTTCACCTGGCTGAAACTTTGAAATAGCCTGAGCCAAATCATAATCTTTGGTCAATTTTTGCCCATTGATTTCAGTAATCACATCACTGGACTGAAGACCGGCCTTACTAGCCGGAGAGTCCGGCAAAATCGCTGTTTCATTGTTGTTGCCTGGAGCCAAAAATGCTCCTTCGTTTATTTCGATTTGTAATTTTTTGGCCATATCAGCATCTAGCATAGTATAGCGCACACCCAGATAAGGTCTGATGACTTCGCCTGTTTTTTTCACGCTATCTATGATCTGCTTGACGGAGTTGATTGGAATAGCAAAACCAATGAGCTGTCCTTGACTAGAGACAGCGGTATTGATGCCAATCACCTGCCCTGCTAGATTGAGCAGTGGTCCACCAGAATTACCAGGATTGATAGCAGCATCAGTCTGAATGACATTAACCAGCTTTTCGGAGCTCCCACCAGTTCCAGCCACTATACTGCGTCCCTGCCCTGACACAACGCCAACTGTCACCGTGTTGGAAAACTCTGCTAGTGCATTGCCAATAGCTATCACTGTCTGACCAATCACCAGCTGATCAGAATCTCCAAGCTCCACAATCGGTAAATCTTTGGCCTCTACTTTGAGCACACCAATGTCATTGAACAAGTCTGTACCCAACACCTGCGCCTCAAAACTACGACCATCATTCAAAATCACTTTGTATTTAGCTGAGTTGTCATCTATCACATGACGATTGGTCATGATCAGACCATCAGCTGAGATGATAAAACCTGTGCCACCGCCAACTTTTTGCCAGTCTGGCTCAGTTTTTTGAGATTTTGGTGCCTGATATTCAAAAAATGGCCAAGAGCCAAAAAAATCTTCAAAAGGATCAATACTGATGTTTTGAGAAATATCTTTTTGTATTTCTATAGACACGACAGCTGGGGTCACCTTTTTGACCACAGTGGTCACCGAGTTTTCTTCTTGCCTAGTCACCTGCTGTTTGATGGCTTGTTCAAAATTATTACTACTAGCCCAAGGTAGACTATTAATATTATTGATCACCAAATAAGAACCAAAAAGACCACCAAAAATGGTGCTCACAATAATAATTAAAAAAACATCGAATCCTCTCCTCATATGTTTATTTTAAATTTTTAATTAAAAAATGTAGAATTTTACTATTTACAATACTGGTTCACTATTACTTGTCTTTTAGCAGGATCGCATAAATTTTCCAAAATACCACCAACTTGCTCTTGTGGATTGTTGGAATTAGTCTCCAACATAGCACTGAGCTCATCTAGATTTAGGGCTTGCAAAGCTGGCTGAATCATCCGTACATAAGTTTTGACATAAGGAGAAATATAAATCACACCAAAAACTATCGGCACCACCACAATAATCCATTTGATCATATTCAGAATAGCTTCTGTCCGAAAATGTTTTTCCATCTTATGCAAACGCTTGTCTAAATTATCTAGCGTTTCTTGATTTTTAAGAATAATTGCTTTTAAATCTTCGTCCATATTATTTTTATTATTTAACAGTCTCGATTATTTTTTGTGCTTATTCTGCTTCAGGAGTCTATTCAATTCAGCTTGAAAAGTTTTGACATCTTTGAAGCTACGATAAACTGAAGCATAGCGTATATAAGCCACTTGATCAAAACTTTTTATTTTTTTCATCACTACTTCACCGATAGCTTGGGAAGTGATTTCATTGCCGCTGACTTTTTGGATATCTCGCTCTATATCTCGTATCAATTTTTGAAATTCATCTTCTAGATATGGTCTTTTTTCCAAAGATGTACGCAGGCCTCTGATCATTTTATCGCGACTATAATTTTCACGATGACCATCACGCTTGATCACTACCAAATCCAAAATTTCTATCTCTTCTATAGTAGAAAAACGGTAGGCACACTTTTCACAGGCACGCCTACGCCTAATGCTAAAACCCTCGCCAATCAAGCGAGAGTCAATTACTTTGGTGTCTTTTTTGTTACAAATAGGACAATTCATC
>CAYUER010000018.1:0-9274 GCA_964443785.1 uncultured Gammaproteobacteria bacterium | reverse complement strand
TTTTTTACGTAAAAAAGCTGGAATGTCAAGCTCTTCTTCTTCTTTACTTTTTGGAGCCAAATCCAGATCTTCTTCTTCACGCTCTGGTGCTTTTTCAAAAGCTTTTTTGACCTGACGATCTTCGGCAGTCTTGGTAAATGCGTCGGGATAGCTCATAGTTGGTCGATTGGTCTCTACTTTGGTTTCAGCATTTTTCTTGAAACCAGTGGCAATCACCGTCACTTTGACATCCTGACCCAATGATTCGTCAATCACTGCCCCAAAAATAATCTTGGCTTCAGGATCACAATGAGCAGTGATGACCTCGGCTGCCTCACTAACCTCATACATAGTCAGATCAGCACTACCAGAAATAGTAAACAAAACACCAGTAGCGCCATTGATCGAAAGCTCAAGCAACGGACTATCAATAGCCGCTCGTGCTGCTTCTTTGGCTCGATCTTCACCACTAGCTCTACCTATACCCATCAAAGCAGAGCCAGCCTGCCTCATGATAGCTTTGACATCAGCAAAATCGACATTGACTAAGCCTGGCACAGTAATCACCTCTGAAATACCTTGTACACCTTGTTTTAAAACTTCATCAACAATGGCAAAAGCATCAAGTAGGGAAGTTTTGCGATCAATAATCTGTAATAACCTATCATTGGGGATGGTGATGATAGTGTCTACTTTGTCCATCAATCTTTCCAGACCATGCTCGGCAATATCACGACGCTGCACACCCTCAAAAGTAAAAGGCTTGGTCACCACCGCTACCGTCAAAGCTCCCAACTCTCTAGCAATATCAGCAATCACTGGCGCAGCCCCTGTGCCTGTACCGCCTCCCAAGCCACAGGTGATAAAAACCATGTCCGCACCTGATAACTTGGACAAAATCTCCTGTTCATTTTCCTCAGCGCTCTTGAGACCGAGGTCTGGATCCATACCAGCACCCAAGCCACGTGTAGTGTTGCGACCAATATGCACCTTGTGACTAGCGACTGAGCTATGCAAAGCTTGCGCGTCAGTATTGACAGCAATAAATTCCACTCCCCGAATACGAGCAGCGACCATGCGATTGACTGCAGAATTACCAGAACCACCGACACCAACTACTTTGATATTGGCAAATGTTTCTACGGGCGGTAAAACTTCCTTGATATTTTTCTTCGCTATCATTGTTTTGATTTATTTAAGAAGGCCAAATTGATTTAAAAACTGTTTTGACCTTTGATCCCACTTTTTTAAACACATCAGCTCCTGGCATAGCATAAGCACTCTCGATATTACGATCAGCCCAGATGACTAGTCCCAAAGCCGTAGTATATTCTGGATCATTTAATTTATCTATAGGAAAATCTTGATTGACTGGTAAGCCATGAAAAACTGGCAAGCCAAAAATTTGCTTAGCCAGATCAATAATCAATGGCAATTTGGAGCCACCACCAGTCAAGATGATGCCTGCTGGTAGCTTACCAGCTCGATCGATTTTTTTCAATTCCAAATTGACCATTTCAAAAATTTCAGACATTCTAGCCTCCGCAATAGTGGCAATATCTTTTTTGTAGACAAAAGTTCCTCGCCTTTCTTCTTCGGCATATTTGTGCAGATCAACTTCGTCTCTCTTGGAGATACCATCGGCAATAGCCTGAGCATGATCAATTTTGACTGCTTCAGCTACCGTGACTGAAGTCTTCAGCCCAATAGCCAAATCATTGGTGATATGACCAGCGCCAACTGGTAAAACAGCCGTATGTAAAATATTACCATCCTCAAAAACTGCTAATGAGGTAGTAGCTGATCCGATATTGACCACTGCGACGCCTAATTCTTTTTGCTTTTTGGTCAACACGGCTTCAGCGGTCGCTAAAATCGAAAAAACAATAAATTCAATATCAACGCCCGTGCGATAAATACATTTGGTCAAATTTTTGACCTGAGATGACAAAGCCATGACTACCTGCGTCTCTACCTCGAGACGGACACCAGTCATACCTTGAGGCTCTTTGATATTTTTTTGGTCATCAAGATTGTAAGCAATAGGCAAGACATGCAAAATTTCATAATTTGGCATGATGGTAGTACTTTCCGCTACCTCGACAGCTCGGGCAATATCCGAATCCTCTACCTGCTGACTAGCTTTGGCCACTGCTACTACTCCTCGACTATTGGTAGTCTTGATGTGGGTACCAGAAATACCGACAACAATCTTATCAATACGCAAAGCAGTCATCCTCTCACACTTTTCCATGGCCTCAGCAATAGAAGAAACAGTATCTTCTATAGAGTTGATTGATCCGCGACTAATACCTAAAGAAGGAGTCTCTGCTACTCCGATGATTTTTAATCGGTTGTCACCCAAACGCTGCCCCATGACTATCCTGATGGATTGGGTGCCGATATCTAGTCCAGTGATGATTTCTCTGTTTTTTGACATTTAGACAAACGGGGCTAAAAAACTTGCCTTAATAATAGTTAATTATAACTAAAATATGACATTTTGCCAAATCTTTTTAAATAAAAATAATCAAACCTATTGCGATCGCAAAAAAAGCAACCAATAAAACCATACCCGCCAATAAATCTTTGATTTCCTTAGTATATCCGTGGGTTTTGGGGGCCAACATATCCACCAACCTTTCAATCGCTGAATTAAAAATTTCCAAAGCCAAGATCAAAGCAATCACCAAAAGTAAAGCTATCCACAGACTCTGACTCAAATTTCGCCAATAGGCCAATAGTAAAACAAAAAAAGTAGCCAAAAGATGTAAACGAAAATTTGGCTCGCTACGCAAAACAATTTTCAAACCTTGCCAAGCATGCTTAAAACTTCTCCACCAAGTTGCCATATTAAAATTTATTTAATAAAATTCTCTCTTGCGCTTCTTGACGCTCTGCCTCTGCTGTACTACGCTCATGATCGTAACCCAAAAGATGCAAAGTACCATGAACTACCAAAAGCTTTAATTCCGCTTTGAGGCTGTGCTTTTTTTCTTTGGCCTGCTTTTTGGCTTGCTCCAAACAAATCACTATCTCCCCCAAAATACGATCATCCTCCAAGCCAAAAGACAAAACATCTGTGACTTTATTTTTATGCCTATAAATTTTATTTAATTTTTTGATTTCCAAAGGACTCAAAATAGCGATAGATATTTCTTTTTTTATTTTTAAACTCTTGGCAGCTATGACTGCAAAATCATCTAGCCAGGCAAAATCTACTCGATAACCACGCTTGTTTATATATATCAAATTATTCATCTTATTGTGATGGTTGCTTAAAAATAAAACTACTAATCATCATATCAAAAGTATTTTCAAAATTTGCTCCACTACTACCTATCTCATAGCTAATGCTATAAACATACTGATCAGTGACTGCTAAAATAATTTTTTTGTCTAGAGAGCGCAAAGCTGACTTATCAGCTAATTTGAAATTTTCCATGAGCAATGAGCCATACAGAGTTTTTTGCCAATCTGTTAAACTTTTTTTATTGGTATTGGCTGTCACCTCTATGCGCACCAGCTCGGTAGTAGAATTGTCAGGGATAAACTCAATCTTCTGCCTAGAATCGTCGATAGCTTTGACTAGCCAAGACTTTGGTGAAAATATTTCATAGCCGTAATCATTGGTATAACGAATCACCAAACCAGAATCGATCAATTTTTGGACGCTAGCCAAAGGATTGTAAAGATTTTTTACTTCATCACCATCTTTGTAGCCATCCTTGTCTGAATCAGCATTTTGGACAGCGGTCTGATAAAGCTCCTCCTCCAAATCAGTCAGACCATCTTGATCGCTATCGGCTACTGCTAGTGGCGGACTGACGACCGTATTGTTGGTATTGCTAGTATTAGTGTTTTCATTGCTATCAGTACTAGTGCTGTTATTTACCATATCAACATTACCATTGACCGGTGTATTCACATTTTCATTGAGATTGGTGTTGCTATTTTGATTGATATTTTCGACAATATTCTGATTTTCATTTTTTGGCTTATTTTTTTGCTGAATAATATAATAACCAACTGCCAAGCCAGCTAACAACAAGACGAAAAAAATAACAAAAAAAATGATAATCCCTTTGGCTCCGCTATCTTTTTTCTTGGGATCTTTGATGATAAATTTTTTAGGCATCACATGAACATCCTCTTCCTTGATGTCAAAAATATCGACACTCTTGTGATCGTCTGTTTTTTTTATATTTTCAGCCATAAATAATTATTTTTTAAGGGCAAACTTTGCCAGTAGGATAATCAGTGGCTAAGGCCGCCTGACAACCATTTTGATTGCAGATAACATTTTTGATAGTATCTGGACTATTGGATTGTAAACCAATAGACCAAGTATTGTCCTGAATGACCTTGTCCAGTACACAAACTTTTGGATAAGCTTCTGGAGCTATGGGCCAATTTTGACTAATTTTCGGATTACAAATATCTGCACCGACCAAATAATTGGTCAACATCGATGTCTTCGAACTTTGATAACACTGACTAATAGGAGCGACTAATTGAATACCCCACAATACCGCTGCGGAAAATTGCGGATTTTCGGTGTTACCAGAAATATCAACTGTGGTACTAGTGCTTAATTTACCTGGGCCAGTGGGACTATAGCCATTTTTGACTTCAGTGCCGTCTGGATAGCTATCACTGTCACTATCGATATTTTTGGGGTCAGTATTCCATACTTTTACTTCTTCTCCGTCATTTAGTCCATCATTGTCCGTATCCATAACCAAGGGATCAGTAGTGTAAGTTTTGATTTCCTCACGATCACTCAATTCATCGCCATCAGTATCAGCCAAGGTGTTGTTGGTGTTGTACTGAATTTCCTCTTCATCGGTCAAGCCATCGGCATCAGAATCAGTCATATCAGCTTCATTGACATTGGTATCAGCATTATTAGTATTAACCTCTTGATTAGTATTTTGATTATTGTTTGGTGTGGCAGTCTTACCACGAACAATGAATAAATAATAAGCACCAAAACCCAAGGCAAGCAATAATAATACGACTACCAGAATAATAATAATTTTATTTAGTTTGTTGCTGGGCGCTTCTGTGAACATCATTGGATCTAAATTTGCCTCTGCTTGGTTTGGTACATAGCTAGTATTGGATACTGGCTTTATTTTACCAGATTGTACAGCACTAGGCTTGGCCGTGGAGCCAAGATTTGATTGTGAGACTGGGTCAACACTGTCAAACATATCAGACATAGTCTGAACCGGTGCTACTGGCTGCACTGGATTTTGCGGTGGCATATTTTGACTTTGTGGCACCGCGTTTGATTGGCCGTTTTGTTGTTTTAAATCATCAAACATATTATTTGGTTATTTATTATTTAATAAAAGAATTAAATTATTTACCGACAAGTACCAGCTGTGGTGTAAATACTACAAGATGCTGGATTGGTATTTACTCTACAACCCATATACGCACCAGAACCATTGTCACAAACCTGACAACAATGCTGAGCAGCTGAGCAACTATTATTACATTGTATTCTATTGATACTACTATCAACATCCCACTGATCACAATAGGCTACATTGCAAGCCGTAGTAGTAAACCAAGCTGTAGTATTATTCCAGCCAGAATTATCTACCACGCGCAGTTGATATTGATAAATATTACCACTAGTAGGTGTACCTAGGGAATCTGTATAATTAGTATTAGTGGTAGTTATTTCGGTCAAGGTGGTTGGCAGTCTTTGCCACGAGCCAGAATTTATCCTTCTTTCAATCACATACCCCTTGATGCCACTAGGATCAGTGAAAGCATTCCAACTTAAATTAATATCTCCAACCACTGAAGCGCTAGGTGTAGCAAAAAAATTCAAAGGCGTTGGTGCCACAGGCGCTATGTTGTCCTGAGTATTAACTACAGCTGTATCCGAATAATCAGATACTGCATTGCTAGCGTCTGTGCACTTAACCCTATAATAATAAGTAGTACCATTGGTAACGGGGGAATCCGTATACAGGGTGGCGCCCGCCACAGCGGCCGTGACATTATTGGCTATGACAATAAAATTTGTAGGATTAGCAATGTCAGCCCGCTCAATTGTAAAATAACGAGGATTAAGACCACCGCTCGAATTCATAGTAAATGAAACCGCTGATGTCGGAGTACTGATATTAGAAATGACTGGCTTGCCTGGACCATTGAAAGCGGTAGCTGCCTCGGTATTTGAATAAACTGATGTATTGCCAGCCGCGTCTTGAGCTGCCACTTGATAATAATAAGTACTACCTGGCGTAGCGCTCGTATCTTGAAAAGGACTAGCAGCTGGAGTGCCGACTGTAGTAGAAAATGGTCCCGTAGCCAAATCCGAGCGCTTAATTATATAATTCGTCACACCAACATTATCAGTAATCGCGCCAGTCCAGCTCAAAGTAATCACTGGGTCTGCATCGGTACCACTCAAGACAGGCGCTGGAGTCGGAGCTTCTGTGTCTCGAGTCAGTACAGTCACCTGAGCTGAATATGCTGATGTGTTGCCTGTGGCATCTTGCGCTGCCACTCTATAATAATAAGTAGTATTAGGAGCAAAACTACTGTCATTGTATGAAGTAGTTGCTCCTATAACTGTTGTATTAAAAGGACCAGAAGATACAGTGGAGCGTTGAATAACATAATTGGTGACTGCCACATTATCACTAGAACCTACCCAATTCAACTCAACATAAGTACCCCTAAATCTCACATTCAAAGCACTAGGAGCAGGCGCTGGCGCTATATCATCAGGAAAAAGCATAGAGCCAAGCACAGGCAAAGATTGTAATCCCAATGTACCCACAGCTCTAATTCTATACCAATAATTAGTCGCTACTTGCGGCGCACCTGGTAAAAGATCAGAAAAATTATCGACAATAGAAGTGCCGACCGAAGTGCCGACCGTCACAAAACTATCAAAAGTTGAAGTCAAAGATCTTTCAATAATATAATAAGCTACCATTGGACCAGCCAAAGGAGCTGTCCAATTTAAAGCCATAGTTTTTGATAAAACATTAGCTACAATTGATAAAGCAGTTGGAACATTTGGTGCCGTAGTATTATTATCGGGCACAGCAGAAACAACTGCCGAGTTAGCTGAGGTATTGTTATAAGAATCACGCGCTCTGACTCGATAATAATAAGTAGTGCCATTGGTCAAGCCAGTATCTGAGATAGAATTATTAGTAGTATTAACTACCAGAGTAAATGGTCCAGCCAAAGCCGTAGCTCTTTCCAATGTATAAGTAATGGGATTGGATTCTGGGTCAGTAGCTACACTCCAAGTGACGACAATCTGCTGATTGGATGGATTGGTTGACAAAATATTTGGCACACTAGGAGCAGTAGTATCTGGCGGCAAAATAGTGGCTGAAGCTTGCATGGAATTAGCCGAAGTATTGCCTACAGCATCTTTGGCCTGCACAACATAATAATAAGTCCCCGGCGACAAAGTAAAGTTGGTATAAGAATTGCTTGGCGAAGTAGCTATATTTGTGTAAGGGCCACCACTAGTACTTGAGCGTAAAATATTATATTCAGTCACTCCAACATTGTCAGTCGAAGCTGTCCAAGTCAAAGCAATTTGCGTACCAGAAGCTGAAGCATTCAAAGCTGTCGGCACACTAGGCGCTTGATTGTCAATCGTAGCAGAGGCTTGATTTGATCGTAAAGAAATATTACCTATAGCATCATAGGCTTCAACTACATAGTAATAAGTCCTCTGCTGCAAACCTGCATCTACATAAGAATTGGTAGTAGATGTATCAAGCTGAGTATAAGGACCACCATTAGTAATAGAGCGCAAAATATTATAACCAGCAACCGCCACATTGTCAGTCGAAGCTGTCCAAGTCAAAGCAATTTGCGTACCAGAAGCTGAAGCATTCAAAGCTGTCGGTGCTGCAGGGTCCTCTGTATCTGGAGAAGGCAATGAAGATCCGTAACCCCTGACAACATAGCGACAATAAACCGTCCTAGGAGCTGCAGTAGAACCAATGCTACCTAACCAAATTGGCTCAGCACCTGGCACCATGTGCTTCCAGTTATAAATTTCATCATCATCCCACCAATTGGCAGCTGTAGTGCCGACTGGATGAGGGGCAACTTGTGGACTCACCCAAGTACTATCATCAAAGCCTACTTGTGCCCAAGCATTTGAACCTTGAGGTGAGTCAGTACAACGCCATAGACTATTACTCACCTTGGTAGTAATACCATAATCTGCTGGTAAACAAAGGCTAGCCTTTGGTTCTGGACTATTGCAATCATTATTGCGCAAACAATTGGTTCCAATTGGCACTCTAGGTACTATGCAAGTACCACCAGGACAATCGGCACTACTACTACACGACCTGCCAGCATTGCTACCTCTGAAACAAATACTTTGACAAGTAGTCTGCTGGCAAGAAAATGTACCTGCTACACCAGCTGCTACACCCGTATCTGTAGCTTTAAAAGCTAAGACATTTTCAGTATGATTATAATTAAATAAATTAGTATCATTTACATTAAATTCACAAACACCATTGTCATCTAAAGTGCCAGCATCATAAGGAGAGCTAGGATCATCACCGTTGCTACAAGTTTGCCAATTACTACCTGAGCCAATAGAGACTCCATTGATAAACAATTCATAAGTATTATCGGCCATAAATTTAGCAGAGACTCCGTTGGTTGTACAACAACCAGCCGTAGAACCAACTGCACAAGTATTGGCCACGCAAGCAGCATAACCACCTGTGTACTGAGTATTTATGCTACGACAAGCGACATCGCCACCGTCACACTGCTCTAAACCTTCTACTTGATTATTACCGCACTGACCAATATAGGGCACGCCGGTATCACAAATACGGTTACAAGAATTGTTACAAGCTATACTTCCACCAAGAGTACAAGACCAGCCAGTCAGTCCAGCATTGGCGTCACACTCCTCTTTACTAGAATTAAATACTCCGTCACCGCAATAACCACCGGTAGTCTGGCAATCATCAGTACAAACATATTGATGATCTATTGACGATGGATGAGTCGCATCCACCACATACCCCAGTGGATCACATTTTTCACCGGCGCTGACAGTGCCATTGGTACCATCTTGCACTACACCATCACCACAATAACCACCATCAGTGGGTGTACAACGAGTAAAGCCAGGATTGGCCACTAAATCTGGATGGTCAGTCATGCGACATTGGTATTGATTGAGAGCACTAGACTGCCCTGGACGCA
This sequence comes from uncultured Gammaproteobacteria bacterium, assembly GCA_964443785.1. Lineage (GTDB taxonomy): Bacteria > Patescibacteriota > Patescibacteriia > UBA1558 > GWA2-36-10 > CALMZN01. The sequence continues at coordinate 58 of CAYUER010000018.1, read as the reverse complement.
CTGGACTCAATAAATTATTATCACACAATTCTCGATAGCCATATTGGACAATACCATC
>CAYUER010000017.1:3125-16808 GCA_964443785.1 uncultured Gammaproteobacteria bacterium | reverse complement strand
GCCGTAAGCACACTCATCACAAAGAGACCAAATAATAAGGTCTCTCTTTAGGGGGAGTAGTATAGTGGTAGTACAAGGGTCTCCAAAACCTTTAGCGTGGGTTCGATTCCTACCTCCCCTGCCAAAAGAGCAAGATATTATTTATCTTGTTTTTTTGATATAATAAACTTAATAATTATAAATTAAAAATATGAACTTATTTAAAAACACTCTAGTATTTTTTATATTTATCATGGTGTCTATTTTAACCTTTACAGAGACTATTAATATTTTGATCCCACTTTACTTAATAGGGTTGTTAATGCTTATGATATTTGGTTTACTGGAGTGGGTAATAGATAATATTTTAGGTGATTATCACATTGTGAACTGGATACGCGGAGATTTTCCCGGCATAGAGCCAAAAGGTTTAACCGGTTGGATAGCTCTAAGTATTTTTTATTTAATAATCTCTTATTTATTGGCATTGATAATTAAAAAAATAAGGATAAGAAAAAAACAAGCAAAAATTACTACACAATATTTAAATAAAAAATAATACCGTAACCTTGACAAAAACATTTATCTCTGTTATACTCTTTTCTTATTAATATAGCTGTACATACAGCTTAAAGGACTCTAATATTTTGTGTCATTTTGTGACCCTCAGTATCAGGGGTCACAATTTTTATGATAAATGACAAACAAACTGCGTCTAGCTTCAATGGGCTAGGCATCAATCCCGAGTTGCTAGCTATACTCAAACAGCTACAATTTCACTCCCCTACACCCATCCAACACCAGTGTATCCCCGCTGCTTTGGAAGGTAAAGATATAGTGGGTATTGCCCAAACTGGTACTGGCAAAACTCTCGCTTTTGGCCTACCTATGATCCAGCTCCTAGCAGAAAACAAAGGCCAAGGTCTGATTTTGCTACCTACTCGCGAACTAGCCCAACAAGTCGATGAAGTACTGATGAAAATTGGCCGTAAATTTGGCTTGCGTACTGCTATGCTGATTGGTGGAGCTTCACCTTATCACCAGATCCAAGCTTTGCGTCGCAATCCACACATCATCGTCTCTACACCAGGACGCTTGATTGATCTCTTGCAACAAAAACATTTTTCTCTCCACAATATCAAAATGATAGTACTAGATGAAGCTGACCGTATGTTTGATATCGGCTTCATACCGCAGATCAAACAAATCTTGGCTCTAGCTCCCAAAGAAAGACAAACTCTGATGTTCTCAGCTACCATGCCCAAAGCCATTGCTGATATGGCTAATCAATTTATGAAAATGCCTTGGCGCATTGAGGTCGCTCCCGCTGGTACCACTGCTGCCAAAATAGAACAAGAAATATTTATCGCCCCCAAAGATGTACGCTTACAACTCTTGGATAAATTGCTAGCCGAAAATCATGGTACTATCCTGATATTTTCTCGTACTAAACATGGCGCCGGCAAAATCAGTCGAGCAATCAACGGCATGGGACATTCTGCTATAGAAATACACTCCAATAGATCCTTAGCACAAAGACAAGCTGCTATGGCTGGCTTCAAAAATGGCAAATTCCGTATTTTAGTCGCGACTGATATTGCTGCTCGCGGTATCGATGTCAACGATATCTCACTAGTCATCAACTATGACCTACCAGACAACAAAGACGACTATGTCCATCGCATTGGACGTACTGGTCGCGCTGGTAAAATGGGCAAGGCTATCTCCTTTGCAGGCCCTGACGAAAGGATGGCTATCCGCATGATAGAGAGATTGATCAAAAAAACCATACCCGTACTACCCCTGCCCGTCTTACCACCAAAAAGACCAGTGATATTCACACCACGCACTCTGCCGAGCAACCGCAGTCCTCGTCAAAATAGTCACAGTAAAAATTCTAGACCAACACGCTACCAGACAAAAAAATTTAAACGCTATTAAAAAAATTCCCAGTCTCTTAGCTAAGAGGCTGAGTATTTTTATTTCTTATCAATAGCTAATTGTCCGCAAGCTGCTTTGATATCCTGACCAAAACTATAGCGCTGAACAACTTCGATTCCAGCTTTGTCTAAAATATTTTTAAAATTTTGAATAGTTTTGACTTCTGAAGCTTTGTAGACATCGGTGGGATTGTAGGAAATCAAATTGACCATGTAAAGCGGTTTTTTCATAATCTTGGCTAGCTCCCGAGCATGCTCTGGTCTATCATTGACCCCTTTGATCATCAGATATTCAAACATTACTTTACGCCCCGTCTTGTGAATATATTTATCAATAGTTTTAAACAATTGTTCCAAAGGAAATCGTCTATTGATAGGCATCAGCTGAGTACGCAATTCATCAGTGGGCGCGTGTAGTGAAATAGCCAAATTGATTTGCATTTTTTCATGGGCTAGCTTATCAATACCAGTCAAAATACCGCAAGTAGAAATAGAAATATGCCTAGCGCCAATATTAAACGCCTCTTTGTCACTAAGATATTTTATACTCTTCATGACATGGTCGTAGTTCAAAAATGGCTCGCCCATGCCCATAAAAACTACATTGGAAACACGCTCGCCCGTCTGGTGCAAAATCCTAGCAAATAATAAAACTTGATCGATGATTTCACTATAGGTCAAATTCCTTTTGAGACCCATCTTACCAGTCGCGCAAAATGTGCAAGCCATAGGGCAACCAACTTCCGTAGAGACACAGACTGTATGACGACCATCACGATGCTTGAGTAGGACTGTCTCTATCTGCGCGCCATCCTCCAGAGTCAACAAAGCTTTGGTGGTTTTTTGATCCTTGGAATAAAAAATTTGCGCCTCAATATGCAGTGGGCACTCGGTGTTCAATCTCGCTACCAAATCTTTGGGCAGATTGGAAGCCTGCGACCAATCCGACAAAAAATTATTAAAAATAGCTTCTTGGCATTGTTTGGCTCGATACTTTGGCTGATCAGCCAAAACTTTGTATAGTTTTTCTAAATTCATTGTATTAAAAATAATTGCCTATGACCACCAAGATTTAGCATCTTTATCTAATTCTTTTTGTAATTCTTCAATCAATTGTTTTTGTTTTTTAGAAATTTTAGTCGGCACAGCTACTTGGATAGTGACTATCTGATCGCCTCTATTTTTGGAATTGATCTTGGTCAGACCTTTGCCTCGCAAGATAAATTGCTTGCCACTAGGTGTGCCGCTAGGAATTTTGAGCTTCACCTCTCCATCTATAGTCTGGATACTAATCTCCCCACCTAAAGTAGCAGTAGCAAAAGGTATTTTTTGTTCGCTCAGCAAATCAAAACCTTGGCGCTCAAAATCTTTGTGAGCCGACACATGGACTGTGATATAAAGATCACCAGCTGGTGCTTTGTGCGGACCGCTATTGCCCTGTCCAGACAATTTGATGGATTGACCATCATCGATACCAGCGGGAATATCAATACTGAGAGTGCTTTCCTGCCAGACATGACCGCTGGCTCCACAATTTGTACATTTTTCTTTGATCACCTGACCAGTCCCTTGGCAACTAGGACAGATAGTCTGGGTGCGAAACTGCCCCAAAATAGTAGTCGATATCTGACCAGAGCCACCACATTGCTGGCAAGCAGCAAAAGATTTACCATCTTTAGCACCGCTGCCATGACACGATTGGCAAGTATTTTGTTTTCTGATAGTGATATTTTTTTGGACACCAAAGGCTGCCTCCTTGAGCGTGATTTCGATATCCATCTGAATATCGGAGCCACGACGACGATGAGCTCTAGCTTGGCCTTGACCTCCAAAAAAACTACTAAAAATATCGCCCAAATCAAAATCAAAATTGGCACCACCCTGTTGAGCCTGACTAAAATCAAAACCACCAAAATCAAAACCGCCGCGTCCTTGAAAAGGCCCTTGATTGAATCCACCGCCATTTTCAAAGCTACTACCAAATTGATCATATTGTGCTCTTTTTTCTTTATTATTGAGCACTTGATAGGCCTCGTTTATTTCTTTGAATTTATCGGCATTGCCAGTACTTTTGTCTGGATGATGTTCGTGAGCCAATTTGCGAAAAGCTTTTTTGATATCCGCTTCTGAAGCATTGCGCTCAACGCCTAATATTTTATAGTAGTCTTTGGACATTGACTATTTTTTATCCTGATCATTCACTTCTTGAAAATCACCTTCAACTGGCTCGTCCTTTTTTTCCTCAGTCGGAGTAGCTGGCTCTTGAGCAGCCGCTTGATAAAGAGCGGCACCAATTTTTTGCACCACTTCTTCAAGCTCGACAATAGCTTTTTTGATAGCTTCGGTATCCCCAGCTTCTTTGATCGTGCGCAAAGGCTCTAATCTATCTTCAATAGCTTTTTTGTCTTCATCTTTGATCTTTTCTTTCATGTCTTTCAAAAACTTTTCGGTAGAAAAGATCACCTGTTCGGCATGATTTTTAGTTTCAATCACCTCTTTTTTCTTTTTATCTTCCTCAGCATGAAGCTCGGCATCTTGCTGCATTTTTTTGATCTCTTCTTCAGATAGACCAGAAGATGATTGGATGGTTATAGATTGTTTTTTGCTCGTAGCCTTGTCAACAGCTGAAACATTCAAAATACCATTGGCATCAATATCAAAACTCACCTCTATTTGTGGTACACCACGCGGGGCTGGCGGAATGCCAGACAAAGTAAAGCGACCCAAAGTCTTGTTGTCAGCTGCCATCTCTCTCTCACCTTGCAAGACATGAATCTCGACACTGTCTTGGCTATCAGCAGCTGTCGAAAATACCTGACTCTTGGATGTAGGAATAGTACTATTGCGAGGAATCAAAGGAGTGCGGATGCCACCCAAAGTCTCAATACCCAAAGTCAATGGCGTCACATCCAGCAACAAAACATCTTTGACATCACCCTGCAATACTCCAGCCTGCACAGCAGCACCTAGAGCCACCACCTCATCTGGATTGACAGAAATATTGGGCTTTTTACCAAAGAAATCTTCTACTGCTTTTTGGACCAAAGGCATCCTAGTCATACCACCGACCAAGATAACTTCTTCGATATCAGTAGTTTTCAAGCCCGCGTCAGCCAAAGCTTTGCGACAAGGCTCCAAAGTCTTGTCAACCAAATCGTGAATCAATTCTTCTAGCTTGGCTCTAGTCAATTTCAAAATCAAATGTTTTGGACCAGAAGCGTCAGTAGTGATAAATGGCTGATTGATCTCCGTTTCGGCTGAAGAAGAAAGCTCAATCTTGGCTTTTTCCGCAGCTTCTTTTAAGCGTTGCAAAGCTAATTTATCATTGGACAAATCAATGCCTTCTTGTTTTTTGTATTCTTCAATAATCCAACGGATGATCCTCTGATCAAAGTCATCACCACCAAGATGAGTATCACCATTGGTAGACTTGACCTCGACTGTATCTTTGGAGACATCCAAAACTGAAACATCAAAAGTACCGCCACCCAAATCATAGACTACGACTTGCTGATCTTTTTTCTTATCAAAACCATAAGCCAAAGCTGCTGCTGTCGGCTCATTGATAATACGCTTGACATCGAGTCCAGCAATGCGACCAGCATCCTTGGTAGCTTGGCGTTGTGAATCATCAAAATAAGCTGGGACAGTGATGACTGCTTCGGTGATTTTTTCACCCAAACGCTCTTCGGCATCAGCTTTTATTTTTTGTAAAATCATCGCTGACACTTCTTGTGGTGAATAATCCTTGTCACCCATAGTAACTGCTACACCTTCACCGGCTTTTTTGATCTGATAAGGCATGATTTTGATATCACGCTGTACTTCTTCGTCAGTGAATCTGCGACCAATCAATCTCTTGACGGAAAAAATAGTATTAGCCGCATTGGTGACTGCTTGACGCTTGGCAATCAAGCCAGCCAGCCTTTCACCACTTTTTGATATGGCAACTACTGACGGAGTCGTCCTGTTGCCTTCTTTGTTTTCCAAAATTTTGGGCTGACCACCTTCAACGATAGCTACCGCTGAATTGGTAGTACCCAAATCAATACCGATAATCTTTGCCATATTATTTTACTCTTTTACATAATTTTTATCGAGCTCAGCTTGATAAAAATTAAATTTAATTAATTAAATTGATTAACTTTTTTTCTTCTAATAATTGATGAACTCGCAAGACATCATCGGCTGACACTTCATCCTGATGCAAAAAATTCATCACCTCATCAGCCTGCAAATCAGTCAAAATAGAATTGCCCACTACGCCCTGAGGCATAGTAGAGAGCCGTGTCAATAGATGAGCTCCGCAATGTGCGCAAGTCATATGCGTCAACAAGCCAAATTCATTTTCACTCAAAATTTGCACCAATGTCTGACGATATTCACGCTGACAGACTGGACAATGCTTGATCAAGCGCAAATTCAGCGGTAAGTTATCCATTATTTTTTGATATTAATTTTAATATTTTTTGACTTCGCTTTTTCTTCTTTGGGTAGGACTATGCGCAAAAGACCGTTTTCAAAATTGGCCTCTGCTTTGTCACTCTGCACTGAGACTGGCAATAAGACACTGCGGTGAAATGAACCAGTGCGCACTTCTTTGCGGTAATAATTTTTTTCATCGATCTCGCTAGTACTCTGACGCCTGCCCTCTATGGTCAAAACATCATCATTGATAGCGATATTGACCTCCTCTGGCTTGATACCAGCGAGTGTCGCTTCGACTACTACATTTTCTTTGTCCTCATAGACATCGACAGCTGGCATAAAATTGCTCAAACTTTTTTCGATGTTGTCAAAGGTGTCTAAAAATGGTGTCCATGGTATTAATGACATATATTTTTTCCTTTCTCTTAATCGCCTCTTTTATATGGGCTTTTTATTTTTATAAAATAATTTTCTAAATATTTAATTCAAATTGTTGACGGCTACTTTGGCTGCACGAATGACTGAACCCTGAAATGAGTAGCCGGCTAAAAATTCTTGTACTACTACTTGATCAGCTTGCTTTTCATCTTGGATGTGACTGATGGCCTCGTGCTGATTGGGATCAAAATTTTTACCAACACTCACCATCCTCTCGATCTTGTGATCGCGCAAAAAATTCTGCCAAAGTTTGAGCGTGTGCTCCAAGCCCTGTACCCAAGATTCTTTTTTTTGCTCAGGCGGTACATGGCTCAAAGCTATTTCATAATTATCAAAAATCGGTAAAAGCTCTAAAACTGTAGATGATAAAACAAAATCATTGAGCTGAGACATTTTTCTTTCTGTGTCTTTTTGTAGATTTTGATAATCAGCCAAAGCTTTTTTCCAACCAGCTAGGTTGACAGCTGCCTCATCTGGAGATTCTACTTGAGACTCTATTTCTTCGATATTTTCTTGATCAATTTGTGTTTCTTCTACCATATTATTTTACAATTTTAGTGACTGAGTCCATCAGACCCAAGGCTTGGTTATAATTCATGCGCAATGGCCCCAAAAAAGCTAACAAACTTTTACTTGGTGTATCTAGCGGTGCTATCACTACTGAACAATGCTCCGACCAAGGATTTTCTGCACCCAAGAGCACCTGAGGCTTGTCAATCTTGTGAAACATATTGGACATAGCTCTCTCCAAAGAGTCCACCACCTGTCCCATGGATAAAACCATTTTATAATCTTCAAATTCTGGTTGAGAAAAAAGATTGAATAGGCCGGTGATATAAATATCATTTGACTCCCGACTCAAAATAACCGCCAAGTTTGTTTTGTCAGACAAAATCTTGATCATCTGACGAATATCTTCTTGATAAGCTTTTTCTAGTTCATTGAGCTCTTTGTGTTGCAATGTCTCAACAGACAAAAGATTGTCCAGGTAATAACGATAGCCACTAGCTGTCGGCACTCGGCCAGCTGAAGTATAAGGCTGGACAATCAAGCCCTGCTCTTCTAGGTCAGCCATTTCATTACGAATAGTTGCTGAGCTCAAATCAAAACCACTGTCTTCAGCCAAGGCTTTGGAGCCAACTGGCTTAGCTGTTTTGATATGTTGCTCAATGATGGCTTTTAATAATTTGTCGTATCTAGACTCCATAATAGTATTATAAAGCAAATTAGCACTCTATGTCAAGGAGTGCTAATATCTACAATTTTAATTGACAAATATATTATTTTATGATATAATAATATAATTTATATGGTTATATAGCAGTTCAAGCTATGATAACCCTATGAGCCCTGTTCTTGTCAACTTTCAACACGACTAGGGGGAGGTGAAAAAATGGAATGTCAATTTTGTAGGTACAGCCAAGGACACCACGCTGCCAACTGCCCCGAGGGCAACAAGAAGGCCGAAAAGACCTTCTGGCAAGGCTACGCAGAAGGACGTAGCGGCCGAAGCGAAGCAAGCTATGATGACCCTATCTTTGTGATGGGATTCCAAGCGGGGGTTATCGCCCTCGAATCAGCCATCAATGGCCACGACCCTAGTCGCGACTGACAGCGCATTGACCTGCCTCTATTTTAAAGAGGCGGGTCATTTTTTTACTCACGTCTTAAGGCAGTAATCGGGTCAAGCTCGGCTGCTTTTTTGGCTGGATAAGAACCAAAAATAAGACCAACTAAAGTAGCAAAAAACAAAGAGATGCTAATACCCATATAAGAAATACTAAAAGGCCAAGCAAAGCCATAGGCATTGGCAATAACATAGATCAAATAGGTCACCAATACACCAATGACAACACCGCCCAATCCACCCAAAATAGTAATAATGACTGCCTCGGTCAAAAACTGTCGCAAAATATTTTTTTTGGTTGAGCCAACAGCCTTGCGCAAACCAATTTCAAAAGTGCGTTCAGCCACAGTAGCATACATGATATTCATAATACCGACCCCACCGACAATCAAAGAAACCATAGCCAAAGCTATCAAAAGTAAAGTGACGCCACCAATAATAGTATTGAGCATATCCATAGCATCAGCCATGGTAGAAACTTCAAAATCATCACGCTTGGGATCACTGATATCATGACGCTCGCGCAGCAAAGCAGCAATTTCTTCTTTGGTGTCATCTCCTTTTTCTACATCAATCATCTCGGCGCTGATAGACTGAATATAATTAACGCCTAATAATAATTTTTGGGTAGTCTGCAGTGGTATATAAACCAAAGTATCATAATCAAAGAAAAAAACTGTGCCTTGTGACTCCATCACGCCGACTACCTTGTAGTTCATTTTGTTGATCTTGATATTTTGACCCAGAGCTGCACTGTTACCAAACAACTGATCTTTGACTTTGCTACCCAAGACTATGACCCGAGCCATATTGTCATCTTCTTCTTTGGTATAAAAACGACCCTCAGCTACCTTGGCGCTACCCATTTCTATATATTCGGGACTGACACCAAAAATAATAGTTTTTTTGATATTACCTTCCCAAGACAAAAGATCTTGCGCCATGACATGACCATAGCTTCGTGCAATGTTTGGCAAGCGATTGACTGCCTCGCGATCATCCAAGGTCATGGTGGTAATCACCACGCCATTGGCTTGTGAGCTGACTCCTCCGCTCTGCTCAGGCACACGCGTCTCTGTCTGGATCAAGCTCGAGCCAAAAGAGTCAAGTTGTCCATTGACCAACTTTTTCATACTGTCGCCAGCTGAGACTATGATCATGACCGAAGAGATGCCAATGATGACTCCCAAAACTGTCAAAAGAGTGCGGATTTTATTGATCCGCAAAGTTCTGATGGACATTTTGACAATTTCTCTATAAGTCATTATTCATATCTTAAAGCATCGATCGGATTGAGCTCGGCGGCTTTTTTGGCTGGATACCAGCCTGACAGCAAGCCAACCAAAAATGTAAAACCAACTGCTAAAATAACAGACTGCCAAGTCACGATAAAATCCCAAGCATAGCCTAAATAATTAGCAACCACGCTGACTAGCCAAGAAGTCAGTACACCAGACAAAATACCAAGCACACCACCCACCATACTCAAAGCAATAGTCTGGACTAAATACTGTATACTAATATCTCTTTTTTTGGCGCCAACTGCTTTGCGCAAACCAATCTCTCGAGTACTCTCTGTGATCGAAACTAGCATAATATTCATGATGCCAATACCACCAACGATCAAAGAAATACCGGCTACCATGGCCAAAAAATAGCTCAAAGCATCAGTCAAATTTGTCAAAATATCTAGAGCCTGTACTTGTGAGCGCACACTAAAATCATCCTGCTCTGGATCGGAAATACCATGTCTATCCCTAATGATACTTTGGATATCTTCCATGACCACATCAATATCAGCTCCTGAGGTAGCCTTGAAGCGCATCAAATTGACATAATTGATACCGAGCATGATTTTTTGAGCAGTATTAAGAGGAATAAAAACTTGATTATCTTGACTCTGAAAAAAGGTACTGCCACGCTCTTTCATGACACCAATGACCTCAAAATTTTCTTTGTTGATCTTGACTCTAGCATTGAGTGGGTCGCTACCAGCAAACAAGGCTTCGGCTACCTCACTACCCAAAACTACTACTCGGGCGGCGGTATTTTCCTCTTCTTCAGTAAAAAAATGGCCAGTCTCTATCTCAGCGTCTTCTACTAATAAATAGCTATGATTGACGCCTGAAAAACTAGTGTCTTTTGTCTTGTTCTGCCAGCTGACATTAGCTGCCCCTCGTACATAAGCTGTGAAATCCTCCACATCTGCTACTTGCGACATGACTGCCTCACCATCTGAATATTTGAGTGTGGTAATATTGATACCCATGACTGAGGCCGGTGGACCATCAGACTCGCTAGCACCTGGCAAAACCCCAATCAAATCAGAACCTGTGCCTTTGATTTGATTGACTACCAGACTTTGAGCACCAGCGCCCAAGGATATGATAATAATAACTGACGAGATGCCAATGATGATACCAAGAGAAGTCAAAAAGGAGCGCATTTTATTACGCTTGATCATCTGCCAAGTAGTCATGATAGGATGCCAATCAATGTGCATGCCTTTGGTATTTTATAAAAAAATTAATATGAATCCCTGTCTACACAGAGATGATTTTGTTATTTTACTAGCTCTGTTTTTTCAGCCATGATTTGATCATCATTGAGCTCATCACTGACAATCTCCCCGTCTTTGATACGTACTATGCGCTTGGCATGCTTGGCTGTATTGGTCTCATGAGTGACTAAGATGATAGTGTGCCCTTCAGCATTGAGTTTTTGTAATATAGCCATGATCTGCGTACCCGAGCGAGAATCAAGATTGCCAGTCGGCTCATCAGCAAAAATAATATCAGGATTATTGACCAAAGCACGAGCAATGGCCACTCTTTGTTTTTCACCACCAGAAAGCTGGTTGGATAAATATTGCTTGCGATGAGAAAGCTCGACACTGGCAATGGCTTGGTCAACTTTTTTTTCATCTGCCAAAGCACCAGAATAAAGCAAAGGCAAGCGCACATTTTCCCAGACTGAGGTCTTGGGCAAAAGGTTGAAGCTCTGAAAAACAAAACCTACTTTTTGATTGCGATACAAAGCCAAGGTGTCATCATCCAAAGAAGAAACATCTTTATCTTGAAAAATATATTTGCCAGTAGTCAAAGTGTCCAGAAAACCCAAGATATGCATCAAGGTAGACTTACCAGAGCCAGAGGGACCCATGATAGCCAAAAATTCACCTTTGCCAATTTTTAAATTAATATCGTGTAAGACCGGAGTCACCACTTCTTCATTGGTGTAGTCTTTTTGTAAATTAATTAGTTCTATCATTTTTATTTTTTACCGTTTTTGGTAGAAAGAATTACTTTTTCGCCAGCATTCAGACCAGTACTGATTTCCCACAAGCCATCATCACCTTTGAGGCCTACTTCTACTATTTTTTCTACTGGCTTATTGTTTTCCAAAACTTCTACAAAACGCTCATCACCGCGCGCTGAAACTGCTCGCGATGGCACCACCAAGACATTGTCTTTGCTATTGGTCAAAATAGTCAAGTTGGCCGTCATGCCGGATTTGATCCTATTGTCTTCAGTATTGAAACCAACAGTCACCTTGTAATAAATCACTTCACTGATAACCGTCGAAGCCGGATCAATAAAAGTGACTGTGCCACTAAACACTTGATCATTACCAAAAGCATCCAAAGTAATATTGACAGTATCGCCTACTTTGAGCTTGGTGATATCTGACTCTGGCACATCGACTTTGATCTGAGTAGTACTCAAGCCAATCATCGAGATAGCAGCTTGTGAAGCACTAGACTGCTCACCTACATCAACATTGACTTTGGTGACTATACCGTCAACTGGTGCTTTGATCATGGTATCAGATAGCAAGCTATAGTACCTAGCTACCGTGGCCTCCGCTCGCCTGACATTGGCTCGAGCAGCATCCAGCTCAAATGATCTAGCCGGCGCTTTTTTCAAATCCAAACGCGCTTGGGCTAAATTCAAACTATTAAGAGCTGCTGTCACGCTATTGTTAGCAGCAGTCAATTGTCCTTGATAATATATTTCTTTGTTGCGGATATTACTGGCCGCTGTTTGAGTGGCTGTAACGGCTGTGCCCAAGCTGGTACTTTGAGTATTGAGGCTGGACTTCAAATTATTGATAATAGTCGGAGTATAAACATCAGTGGTCACTGTCACAAGCATGATGTTGTAAGTAGCAGTCACCAGATCAGAAGTCATGTCCAAAGTTTGCTTCAAAGCATCCAAGGCAGTCAAAATATCAGCTTGATCCTTGCTGGTTTTGGCTTTTTCAATATAAGGAGCCAAGTTGTTATTTTGTACAATAATTTGAGTATAAAAATCTTTAGTATCATTGAGCAACTGTACATCAGTGACAAAAAGATAAGTATCAGCATCATCATCAGCAATAGCATCTTTGACCACATCTAGGGCATATTGAATAGCAAAATATTTATCGTTCAAAGTGTTCAGTCCGCTAGTGCGATAATTGGCCATTTCCTCTGCACTAGTAGCTTGTAAATTAGCTAGACTATCCTGAGCAGTCTGATAACTGGTTTGGGCATTTTCCAGCTCTTTTTCAGTCACTCGCACATCTTCAGTGCTAGCTCCAGCCAAAAGTTGGGCTAAATTGCTCCTTGCAACATCCAAAGCAGCCTGAGCATCAGCTACCTGAGAGGCTACATCGCCAGCTGACAAGCGTGCCAAAATTTGATTAGCTTTGACTTGATCACCAGTTTTGACCAGCATAGCACCAACTCGGCCACTAGCAGCAAAATTAAGGTTAATGTCATCAGCTGACTCTACTGTACCGGTCACCTCAACTGTTTGTTTCAAATTTTTAATAACTGCTTCTTCGGTGGTATAAACAACTTTATTTTTATTGACAGAACCAAGAACAATCAAGACAATAACAATGACTAGAAAGAGCAGTGGTATCCAGTATCTTTTTTTCTTGAGTTTTAAAAAAAATGTCTTCATCTCGTTAGAAATTTATTTATTAAATGATTATAATGTAAAAGTAAAATTACTCTACAAAACCCTTTTTGACCAAGGATAATATCTCGTGAATTTCTAACGAGATTCATCCGCTTAGAAATTTATTTATTAAATTAAGTTTGACAAATATATAAAAAATCTTTGTTAATACATTAGCACTCTATATTATAGAGTGCTAAGTATCTTTTGTCAATTTGATTAGTGAAAAACTAAAATCTTATCTAACTATTTCAATATTCTGTGTATTATAGCTATCACAAGAACCAACTATCATTTTACCGCTAGATTCTCTATAAAAATAGTA
>CAYUER010000017.1:0-3025 GCA_964443785.1 uncultured Gammaproteobacteria bacterium | reverse complement strand
AAATCTTGCCACCTAGTAGCATCACCAGCATCACCCACTCTCCTAGCAGGATTGATAGCTACAAAAGTAGCGGCTGCCAGCAAGGCAATGACAGCAATAACGATAATTAATTCAATGAGCGTAAATCCTTTAGTTTTATTTTTCATAGATAAATAATGATCTAGCTATATTATAACACTTTTATAACAATTGATACAGCTGATAGCTTATCCACAGGCTCTTATTTATTAGCAATCATCATATTGACTTGGAGATTGGCTGTCTGACTAGTGGCATCGATATTTTGAATAGTATAGGTAAATGATTTTATATCCAAACTAGCCGCTTTTTGTCTATCATCAGCAGAAGCTAATTGGCTACTCAAAACATTTTTAATATCCTGCTGGTTAATCGCTAAGACCTGAAAAGTAGCCTTGATGGTCAGCGCTTGACCCAAGCTAAAATTTTCAATAGCCGGCTGGATATCCTCAACAGTGGTAGAGACGACAGCTGGGATCAAATAAAACTCTCCTTTGGTATACTCAGTATTCAAGCCATCGATCAGCTGCTGACTCATATCAGCTAAAATATTGCTACGCACTTGCTCATAGCTCAAATCCTTGTAGTCCCGCTGCTGACTCAAAGTAAAAGGCACTAGTTGAGCATAAACAAAATCTTTGGCATTGTTTTTGTTTTCTACACCTACAAGCACTACTTTATTTTTAAAATCAAAACTGACTTTGGGATTAAATAAAGCCTGAATCGGCTCACGCAAAAACCAAATCAAAGCTACCACAGTCAACGCTGCTACAGCAATAATAAAATAAATATTGGTCAAGATTTTTTTCCAGTGAGGAGTTTCTATATCATCATCGCTATCAACAATAGCCTCTTTGGCAATACTGGCTGCTGCCTGCGCTACTGATTTATCAGCACTCAAGCCTAGTTTATTTTTATTAGCTTCATTGAAAAAATTAAGCTCGCTTTTGGTATTGGCTAAACGAGCCAAGCCCAAGGCATTGATATATTTAGTAAAAACAATTTGATCTTTATCTTTATGCTCCGTCAAAAAACTCTCTCCAATAAAAGCTGGAGCTGCTAAATTGGCGCTAAAATAATCTACCAAACCTCTAGTCTGCGTCAAGCCACCAATCAAAACTACTTGCTCTACTTTGAGGCTAGAAGTTTGCTGCCAGTAGGCTACAAAGCGCTTGATCTCGTCAGTCAAAGGCTGAAGCTGCCCCTGAAGCATCAGCATCACCTCGCCATCGCCTGGAGCAGAAGTAAGACCAATATCACGCAATCTATTTTCTGCCTCAGCATAGCTGATGCCAAAGCGCTCTTTGGCGGCCATCAAAATCTGATTACCCCCAATATCAATATTGATAGACGAACGCAAACCACGATTATCATAAATACTAGCAATAGTTACTTTTGAACCTAGATCCAAAAGTAAAGTAGTATTTTTTTTGAATTTGTCATTGAGCCCAGCAATTGCTGATACCGACTCTGTAGTAATCCCAGCAATCTCAATATCTAAATCTTTAAATAATTTGATATAATCTCGGGCTATATCAAGCTCAGCGGCAATATAAGTAAACTCTCGATGGTTATTGTTGACCAAAAGCTCCTGATGAGCGGTCAAAAGATTTTCAAAAGTCTCCGGAATAGTCTCTTCCGCTTGATGCTCTATAGCCTCTAAGACTTCTTTGGGCTTTAAAGCTTTGGGTACATTAATATTACGGATAAAGGCTCTGGACTCTGGAATAGAAAAATAAACTTTGCCTGGATTGATTGGTCTAGGGTGACCATTTTTGAACATACTCAAAAGAGCATCTTTGAGCTTATCAGCTTTGACTAAACGACCATTTTCTATGATATCAGGCGATATCTTGTAGCGAGAATAGCTCGCCACCGAAAAACTAGAGCCTCTTTTATTTAAAACAATGGCCTCAATAGAGGCGTCTGACATATCTAAACCTATAATATCTTTAGCCATTTTAAATACAATTACTGCTTAACTTTTTAATATTTTACTAGATAAAGTATATCATTTTTCAGAAAATAAAAAAAGTTGGTCAACTGACCAACTTTTTTTCTAAAATAATGAAAAAATTACATTGCTGGACAAGATGTCAGACAAGCTGAGCAAGTAGAATTACAATATGGTCTAGTAGGACATCCTATGGCCGTACCTCCTCCACCACCAGGACAATCCAATGACTCATAATCACAAGTCTCTGTCAAAGTAATCACAGCTGAACAAGTAGCATTGCAATAACTTCCAACTTCTTCTATGCCATTGCCACAAGTTTGTGTTTCAGTAGTTGTGTCGCCATCATCGCAAGTCTCCTGGCCAGCCCAAACATAAGAGTCACCACAAGTAGGAGCAATACATCCCACTAAACAACTATCAGTATTGACAGCATTACCATCATCACAATCCTCCCCAGATTCTGCAATTCCATTTCCGCAGATTGGACAAGTACCACAATCAGCACTACAAAGATCACAGGCTTCATTTGTCTGGCAAATACTATCACCACAACAAGAATTGTGTAGACAAGTACCCCCCAAATAATCTTTGTGCGACTGAATCAAAAATGGTGAACTAGAAACATTGACTAGCATCACTACCGAGCGACTCCACTCACCCAAACCAGAGGTAGTAGTAGCTGTGGAAGTGACAGTTTTCAAACCGGCATTGGTTGCTGAAATTTGGTAAGCACAATTGATGTCACCCACTGTGATGGAATAGTCACCGGCCGCATTGGTAGTCGAAGCAATCTGCCACATGGCATCACTCAGACAAGCATCGATATTGTATAAAACATCACTAGATTCTTGAGCATGATAGTTGGCCATATTATTAGAAGTATTGACCATAGCAATAATCACACTAGAAACAATAAAAATGGAGCTAATCATGATCACAAAGATCAAGGCCACAAAACCAAAGTTATTTTTTTTAAAAAAATTTTTCATATTAATTTGCTCCTTGCGACTGTAAAGCCGAAATTTCTGAACTTGATAAGGCACGATTATA
>CAYUER010000016.1:0-20799 GCA_964443785.1 uncultured Gammaproteobacteria bacterium | reverse complement strand
CCGCGCAATTTTACCACGCCACTCGCTTCGGAACTTCAGATACGCTGTCCTGTTAGCGGAAATAAATTATTTTTCACCTTTGTTTTTTATGATTGATATGTCGCGAACAGGGTAAATTCGAGTGGATAATTAAGAGGCTTTAAAAATACAATAAATATAAACTATTATTTATGAACACAAATGAAATTAAAAAAGAAGCGAGCACAGTGCCTACATGGAAAAAATACATCGCATTTTGCATAGATTTATTTATTTATTTATCACTCTACGCACTTTCTTATAGCTTTTCTGTTTACTTTCTTTCTGTTGAGGCATCTCAAGTAAATGGAGTAATTTTTCTGTTAGTAATTTATATACTTTATTTTTGCCTTAGTTTATTCAAATACCAAACAACAATAGGATTATATTTATTTAATATAAAAATTGAATTTGAAAATAAGAATATACTATTTATAAAAATTTTTATGAGGGGAATATTATCTATTACGGTACTAACTGGCATTGGATTTATTATTTATTTATTCATCGGTCCGTACTGGGATAAAATAACAGGAGCACATGTTGTGTGGCGAAAAATTAAATAATGAGGGTGAAAAATAATTTACATCCGCCAACACCGCGTATCTGGCTACGCGAAAAAATAATAAAGGATATTTAATTTATGGAAGAAAAAGATTTAAAAAATTTTTTAAACGAACATTTTTGTTATGAAATTGAGATGCTTTATTTTGCAGCAGTTAGTATTAAATACTATAATATAGCGAGAAGCCAAATAGAGATTAACATGTCCTTGGAATGCTTTCTTTCTCACGGAAGGAATTTACTTGAATTTTTTTATTATAACCCAGTAAACAATTACGCTAGAGCGGTGCATTTTATTGACAATAGTAACTGGCAACAATCAAGACCGGAAAAAACAAAAAATATAATTGAGCTAGAAAGACGCGCAAGTCCAGAAGTTGCACATTTAACTTTTAACAGAATCGCTGGCACTCCACCTGAAAAACTATGGGATTATACTAACTGTTTCTATGATTTGCTTGAAGTTACAAAAAAATTTGTAAATCTCTTACCAAATCAATTTCATGGAAATGGCATAATTGATTTAAAAAATAACATAGACAGATTAAAGTTGTAATTATCCTTTATTATTTTCTGCTCCGCCAAAATTCCTCGCTCGTTTGCGTGGTGCGCTCCGCGCAATTTTACCACGCCACTCGCTTCGGAACTTCAGATACGCTCGTCTGTTGTATGAAATCGAATTTTCTATTCATATAATAAAACAATCTTTTAGAGATTGTTTTTTGTTTGGGAATTTTTTGTAAAAAAAGAAGAGACCCTATTCTAACCCGGGTCCAATGGAGGGTTTGTGCTGAGAGATGATCTACAGTCCTGCATCCTGCAAGACCTGAAAGACGGGCTTGTAGCCCTCGAGAACGGGAGCTGCCTCTCTGCTGGCCATCGGTTTCCAGCCTTCGCTGACCAATCTCTGTTCGACATCTCTGTAGTTGTCGAGAGCATGCATGATGAAACCAAGGCCACCGTTATCTTCGTCGGGGACGGTAGTCAGGTAGAAGCCCCTGATGCCAGCGACAGTGATGATGGCGCCCATCTTCTTGCCTGAGGAATAGTTAACGCCAGTCCGATAAATGGCGATAACCTTGTCTTTACCGAAGAGCATCATGACCTTGTTCAAAGTGCACCTTCCTTGTTTTTACCAGGAACACACCAATGGCCTGAAATTGGCCTGTTTTTTGGTGAATGATATAGTATAGCATAAATACTGTATCCTGTCAATCTATAAAATGACCTAAAAATCCCCTTAAATAATAGTCTAATCTTAAGAAAATTACGCATCACACAACACTACATATCTGGTTCCACCAAGAGAAAAATAGAACTAGAATAATTTGTTTTTAAAACAAAATAAAAACTCCGTCTCTCAAACCCAGCGAGGGTTGTATTGAGACGGAGTCTTGCGATCTGACCGAGGCCAATGAGCCAAGGGACAATCAAGTCCCGAGGGCACAAGTGGCTAAAGTCAATTACTTGCGAACGACTAGGAAGCGGGTGCATTGAAGCCAACGAAAACCAAGCCAGTACCTGTTCAGGCGCAAGCCCTTGTCCTTGTTATCATAGGCCTCAACGCAGGCGACACTACGCTTCCTGTCCCAGGTCTCGATAGTGCCGCAGAGACTGATGACCGGAGCGACCATTCGCTCCTGCGGATAGGTCTCGTGGTAGTCCCTGGTCTCGGCGAAGTCCGGCACACGGATGTCGCTCCGAGCCTCGATGGCACTGAACACTTCCTGCGTGGTGGGTTCGTGGTCGAACTCGAGGTAATCGTAGATCACCTCACATTGACCCTTGCCTCTGACCGGGAAATGCTCCGGACACAGGTCTTCGGCCACGAAAGCGTACTGGTCACAGTCGAGGCGGTGGTGGGCCGGATTGTCGTAGTTGACCAGCGCCTTGCGGAACTGGCCGAAGACGAAGATCTGCAGGTGATCGGCCAATGATTCAGCCGAACGCGAGCCCTCGGCAACCAACTTGAGAGCGGAGGACATGAGTTTCATCAACCGCTCATACGGATTCTTGCTGCTTCCCACAGCTCTACCTCCTGAAAAGGAGACAAACGCTAATGACCGGCAACAACGAATTACCGGTAGCTCCAGAGTATCTGGAAGCTTTCACGGCTTCGGCTGGATATAGCCGCAGCGGCCAAACTATCTATATAATATAGACAATTTAAACGCTGAGGCTATATTTGCAAGTAATATTTAAATGATCAAATTAATGTAAAATTATACTCCTTTTGGCAAAGTTTGTCAAGGTCTTGGGGGGGGTATTTATATATATTTTGGCTAATATTAGGTAAAATGTATAGTTTTTAGGCTTATTTTAGCTATTTTTTATACTATACTCTATTTTTCTCTTGGCTACACTTGAAATCTCGCCGACTTTATTTTCAACCTTTAATATGATTTGCCATAATAAAAGTTATGTGCTAAACTTTTATTATAAATAATCATAATTAAAGTTATGGAAAAATCATTTTTCAAAGCTGGTACATATAAAAATCAATCTGGCTACAAAAGCTTTTATCCGTCACTAGTAAACAAGCCGTTTGATTGGCAAGACAAAAAAATAGATCTATTACTTGAAGAAGCCGTAAGATATTTAGGCGAGTTAAATGCCTACTCTAGCTTAGTGCCTGATGTTGATTTTTTTATAAAAATGCATGTAGCTAAAGAAGCTACTACTTCAAGCCGTATTGAGGGAACCAAAACGGCTATTGATGAAGCATTTTTACCTAAAGAAGAAATTGATCCAGAAAAAAGAGATGATTGGCAAGAAGTACAAAACTACATCAAAGCCATGAATTCTGCCATTGCTGAATTAGATAAGCTACCATTATCTGTGAGACTGTTAAAAAATACTCACCATATACTACTATCTAATGCGCGGGGTAAAAATAAAACTCCAGGCGAAATAAGGACTAGCCAAAATTGGATAGGCGGGGCTACTTTAAATGACGCTGTTTTTGTGCCACCACATCCTAGTGAATTATCCGAGCTATTATCTGACTTGGAAAAATTTTGGCATAATAAAAACTTAGAAATTCCTTTTTTAATCAAGGTGGCTATAAGCCATTATCAATTTGAAACTATCCATCCATTTTTAGATGGCAATGGCAGAATCGGCAGACTGCTGATTACTCTGCATCTAGTAGAAAAAGGATTACTAAAAAAACCGACTCTCTACCTATCTGCTTTTTTTGAAAAAAATAAAGGCAATTATTATGATGTCTTGACTCTGACTAGAACCAACAATAATATTGAACAATGGATCAAGTTTTTCTTGGTGGGTGTTATAGAAACTTCAAAAAATAGCATTGCTACTTTTGAAAAAATAATTACACTTAGGCAAAGATGCAAAAAAAATATAATGACAATCGGCAGGCAAGCAAAGCTAGGTAATGATATGCTAGAATTATTGTTTTCTCATCCAATCATCAATGCCAATCAAACGGCCACGAGATTAAAAATTACGGCACCAACTGCCAACTCTCTGATTGCTAAAATGCAAAAATTTGGCATCTTAAAAGAAATTACCGGCTTTGCCAGAAACCGCTTGTTTATTTTTGAGGAATATATTAACTTGTTCAAGAAATAAAGGCGGCGAGACTTCAGATATCCCGGTGTGTTGGGCGAAATAAAAAACCCCCTAAAATATTAGAGGGATTTTATTTTTATAAAGATAATCGGTCCGCTACAAAATCTATATCCTTATCTCCTCGCCCAGACAAATTGACTAATATTATCTTATCTGCGGACATTTTTTTAGCTTGCTTCATGGCAAAAGCAACAGCGTGAGAACTTTCTAAAGCTGGGATAATGCCTTCTACTTTAGCTAATTCTACAAAAGCGTCCAAACACTCTTCATCATTAATCAATTCATATTTTACTCTTTTCATATCTTTCAAATAGGCGTGTTGCGGTCCGACACCTGGATAATCCAAACCAGAGGCAACAGAATATACTGGCTGTATATTACCACGCTGATCTTGTAAAACATAAGTATGCATGCCATGAATATCACCGGGCTGGCCAAGAGTGAGAGTGGCGGCATGCTCGCCGATAGCCAAACTACGACCACTCGGCTCTACACCAAAAATATCAATGCTGTTATCTTCTAAAAATTCGGAAAAAAGACCCAGAGCATTGCTACCGCCACCAACACAAGCTACCAACACATCTGGATTTTTACCAAACATTTTTTGAAATTGTTCCTTGGCTTCTTGGCCTACTATTTTCTGAAAATCTCTCACCATAGCAGGAAAAGGATGAGGACCAACTACTGAACCAATACCAAAAAAAGTATTTTCTGGATCAGCTAAAAAAGCTTGAAAAGCACTATCAACAGCGTCTTTTAAGGTTTTGGTACCAGAGGAAACTGGGACTACTTTGGCGCCTAAAATTTTCATCCGCAAAACATTGGGCGCTTGTTTAGCAATATCTACTAGCCCCATGTGAATCTCACAGGGCAGGCCTACAACCGCCGCAGCAGTAGCTAGAGCAACGCCATGCTGACCAGCGCCAGTTTCTGCTAGTAATTTTTTCTTCCCCATTTTTTTGGCTAGCAAAGCCTCACCCAAAGTATGGTTAATCTTGTGGGCACCGGTGTGATTGAGATCCTCTCTTTTCAAAACTATCTGGGCTCCGCCTATTTTTTGACTAAGATTCTTGGCATGATAAATAGGGCTAGGGCGACCAACATAATTGTGCAATAAATCCTTTAGCTCTGCCTGAAAAGTGTCATCATTTTTTACCCTTTCATAATAATCCGCAATTTCTACAAATATTCTTTCTAGTGCTGGTGGCAATAATTGGCCGCCATAATTACCAAAATATCCTTGCTTATCTGGATTGATGTCATATTTTTTATTCATAAATTTAAAATTATATAATTAAAAAAGCCAGCAAAGCTGGCGTAATTGTTTTTTTAAAAAAATAAAAATCAATAGCTACGCCAGCCTCTAAAATCCTTCCACCAAACTAAATTGTAGCTAAAATGATTGTTCATATTTTTATCTTATCTTTGATGTAATATTTTGTCAATCCAACAACTAAAACTATAGTCCCTGTCGATAAAACTTGGCTGCCTCCTCTGGCGCTATCGGATTGATGATCAGACCGGAGCCAACCTCTACCCCAGCCCAGACTGAGCCGCGCGGCACTATCTTCATGTAAAGATGCTGGTCCTCATCATGTATGACTTGATGAAAATAATAATTGTAGGGCAGATTGAGTTGGCTGATTTTTTTTAAAGAGTGTTTCAATATTTTGGCCCAGGACAATTTTTCGACTGCAGTCAGCTCAGTAATATTGTCGATGTGGCGCTTGGGCATGATCCAGATTTCGTAGTTGAACATAGAGGCATAAGGTGTGAAAGCAATGACGTTTTTATCCTGCCAGACAAAGCGTGGTCCTTGTTTTTCTTTTTTGATCACATCACAATAGACACAGGTGCCCTTTTCTAGCTTGTAGGCTTGCTGACGCTGAGACTTGTCAGATAAGTGCGGTGGTAAAAAACTGGTAGCAAAAATCTGCGAATGAGCGTGCTGCAAACTAGCACCAGCTGTACCACCATTGTTTTTGAAAATCAAAATATATTCTATTTTTTTATTTTTCGTGATTGCCCTAGTGCGATCAGCATAGACAGTCAGCAAATCGCTGATATGATCTAGGGATAAATCTTCTAGCTCTCTCGTGTGGTCAGGAGTTTCGATGACAACTTCTTGCTGACCGTAGGCTTTAGGATTGTTTAGAGTGACCGCTGGAAACTTGTTGGCCAAAACTTTGACTCGCCAATTGGCTGCTGGGCCCAGATGATAAAGTCCTTTGCTATTTTTGAGTTTGTTCGGACAAAATTGACAAGACTCATCGAATTGTTTCGAGGCTTGGTCAGCTGGCATGCGCACATCATTTGGTCGCTGTGAGCGACGAGGTGCGATAATAACATATTTATCTTGAATGTAGTCTTTTCTAATTTCTGACTTCATAAAAATTTATTTAATAGGGTAAATTATATTATTTTTTGATAAAGTTTTTTATAGACTTGGGCTGACTGATCCCAAGAAAAATCTATTTGCATATCATGCTTAATCATGGCATTTAGCGTCTTGGGTGCTTGGTAGAGGCGCAGGGCTTTTTTGATAGTTTTTTCTAGCTCACTGTGGCTATATGCTTTAAAAACCAAGCCCCTATTGGCCCCCACTGTGTCCCTGAGGCCGCCAGTGGCCCGGACAATAGGTATAGAGCCGTAGCGCATAGCAATCAGCTGTCCTAGGCCACAGGGCTCAAAAGCCGAGGGCATGAGGAAAAAGTCAGAAGCAGCGTAAATACGCTGAGCCAGACGCTCATCAAAACCTATTTTAACAGCTACTCTCTTGGGATATTTTGCCTGTAGGGCCAAAATGGCTTTTTCGTATTCTGGCAAACCAGAGCCCAATACTACTAGCTGAAATTTTTCTGTGCTAATAAGTTTTTCTAAAGCGGGCAACAAAATATCCAAACCCTTTTGGGCAAACAATCTAGTAACTAGACCGAAAATTGGCGTGTTTTTTTCTACAGACAAAGATAGTGCTTTTTGCAATTTTTCTTTATTGACTGCTTTACCGCTGGTAAAATTTTTGTGGCTATATTTCTTGTAAATAAATTTATCTTTGCTGGGGTCAAAAAAATTTATATCAATACCATTGACTATGCCACTTAGGTGTTTTTTTCTCCTTAGCAAATATTGCTCAAGTTGCTCACCATATTGTTTGGTCAAAATTTCTCGGGCATAGCTAGGACTGACTGTAGTCAGACGATCAGCCGAAAGAATACCAATCTTTAGGCAATCCAAAATCTGTCCATCCTGATCATAGTAGTCTTCCATCACTGCTGGGGTCAAGTCATGATGCAAGCCAGCGTAGTCCAAAATATCTAGCTTGGTTTTGCCCTGGCTAGCGAGGTTGTGAATAGTCAGCAAAGTCTTGGGATTGGGAAATTTTTGGTATTTCAAAACATATTCATCCAAAAAAGTAGGCACCAAAGCTGTGTGCCAATCATGACAATGGATAATATCTGGCTGCCAAGTCAAAAAGCCAAGGCTCTCTACAATGGCCTTGGAAAAAAAAGTAAAGCGCTCAAGGTCACCGATATTTCTCGTGCCTGACTTTATGAGCTTTTGACCAAAATATATGTCCGTGCTGTCAAAAAATTTGTGCTTGACCAAATAGACTGTCACAGTGCTATTGGGTATGATGCCCTGATAAATACTAAAACGCTCATGACGACCATCTAGCTCTATGGCTCTGTCTTTTTCTAACAATTTTACTTTATATTTTTTGGCTATCGAACCATAAAAAGGCAAAATAACTCGCGTATCTAGGGCTATTTTGTTTAGCGCCTGAGGTAGAGAGCCGATGACATCTCCCAAGCCACCGACCTTGGCTAAAGGACTAGCTTCAGCGGCACAAAATAATATTTTTATTTTCTTTGGCATGACTAAATTTTTATTTTAATTTTTTATTTTTACTATTAATAGAGATTGATCTGGCGCTGACTATTTTCAGCGAGATCAAGATAGCGCCCAGTCTCCTCTACCAGCTTGTCGAGAGGGTGTCTGGCTGACTTGGCATAAAACAACAACAGCGTAGTGCGAATGACTACCCAAGCTTGAAAAAAATTCAGACGGTTGATGTAATTAATATCAATATCTTGAAAAGAAGTGGAGAAATAATTTTCTAAAAAACTAATTTTTAATTGATTTATTTTTTCTCTATTTAAAATTTGAAAAAACATAAAATCAAACTGCTGGACAAATGAACCCAAATCAATCATCGGGTCACCCAAGGCCAAATCAACTAGATCAATCACCTTTATTTTCTCTGGCTCTGAACTTTTGAAAATAATATTTTCTGGATGGTAATCACCGTGGACCAAAGTCGGCTGATAAAATTGCTCGTTTTTTTCTTGTAACAAACACAAACGATCGTAAATGCCCTGCAGACGAGAGCCCAGCTCCGGATAGACGGCACTCAAGTCAGCCAAAAACTTGGCTGGCTGAGGTGACATCTGTCTGACATTAAAATGCTTGAAATTATGCTGAGCTTCTATTGGACACTGATGTAATTTTTTGACCCACTGCGCTGACTGCTCTAAAAATTTTCCTACTTCAATATTGGCATCTTGGCGCAACATCTTGCGTAGGGTCCTACCCAAAGCTGCTTGGTAAAAAAAGGCGTATTGCTCTGCTAGATAAAACAATGGTCTGGCAACCAAAAATGAACCCTGATCAAAACCATGCTGATACAAATAATTTTGTGCATCAAAAGCTCTAGCTCTAGAGCCATCAGAATGCGCTGAAGCAAATAAATTTATTTTTTGGCTTTGGCTGGAGCTGTCTACATAAGTGACGACATATTCCAATACCAAAATCATGCTAGTTTTGCCGGTATGTTTTTTGTAAGTATTGATATCGAGTCCTGCTATTTTTTTGAATTTTGGATAAAAATTTACTAGACGCTCGTTGAACAATGCTGTAACAAAATCTTTGTCCAAAAGCCTGTCCATGTCTTGTTTGATAATGCTGATGTCCATCCCTTTGCAAATTATTTGATAAGATAAAATGATGATTGATAATTATTGTTTGCTGTATTTTTGCCAATGAGTAGTCCAAGTATTTTTTTTGATATTAAGGTATAGTTTTTCTGCTCTGATTTTTTCGGAGGAGCTAGCTAGCTGGAGTGAGCGCACACTGCGGATGAGCTCTTCGGCGCCATTGTCTATCATATCAGGATGCCAAGTAAGCGGTGAAAAATCCGATGGTCTCCTAGCTGAGGCCCACCAAAAAGTACAAGAAGTACTACCAGCATCAAGGTGCATTCTAGCCCACTGAAAATTCGGATCTTTTTTGTACTTTGTCAGTAGTTTGCTAGCTAGCTTGAGTAGACTCCATAAATCTTGGTGTATTTTATTTTTCGGGTCATCCCACAATAAAAATGGTGTTTTGTTTTTGAGCTCTTTTTCACTAGACTCCCAGCTAGCCGAGCGCAAAGCAATCTCCTGCTTCTTGCCTAGACTAGCCAAATAAGTAGAAACTGTCTGGGTCTCAAGCTCTGGGTGCAACAAAAGCTTTTCAATGTGCCCCTGCCAATCTTCATGACGATGGCCATATATTTCTCCATCAGTGGCACTGATGATAATTTCTGGTTTTGCTATTTTATCTATTTTTTTGAAAATTTCTTCAGCTGGATATTTTTTGGAGATTAGTCGATCACGAAATATGGCCGATAGACCAATATCTTTAATCTTGTACAAAATATTATTCTCAATCTTGGTGCTAGCGCATACTGGATCTAGTATCAGCCATTGGTAGCCACACTTTTTGACCAAGCGTCCCAACTCTGGACTATAGGCCATCTCTGGCAAATAAAAACCAGATAATTTCACTTGGGGAAAATATTTTTTGACCGTCAACTCATTGAGCTTGATTTGTCTCAATGCTTCTTCTGGGCTGAGCAGGGGCAAGATGGCGTGAAATTGTGAGCTACCAGTCAGCTCTATTTGACCTCTTTTGACTAAAGTCTGCAAATCTTTGATTAGATCCGGTCGCAGCTCATATAGCATATCGAGCAAACAACCACTGATGTTGATAGTCGCTCGATAATGTGGATATTTTTTGAACAAGGCAATCAAATATTCATAGCTCTGACTAGCTACCTGCTGCACCACGCCAACCGTCTGCCAAGGTGGTTGATAAATGTGTAAAAAATTAACCCAAGTTATTTTTTTCATCCTGTAAAAAATTTAAATAATGATTATTGAGCGGCTGAATTTTTTATCTTGATCGCTTCTTGATAAAGCTCCAAATACTCTTTGGCCGGTATCTCCCAAGAGTATGAAGCCTTCATCCCTCGACAAGCTAAATCGCGCCAAATCTTTTTATGTTTGTAGGTTTCTAGAGCGCGAGTCAAGGCAATCAAAAATTCTTTGTGGTCATAATTTTTGAAAGTAAAACCATTGCTATTTTTATTGTCTGGCTCAAAATTTTCTACTGTGTCATTGAGACCGCCAGTCTGCCTGACTATAGGCACACAGCCATAGCGGAAGCTAATCAATTGGTTGATGCCGCAGGGCTCATGATGAGATGGCAGCAAAAACATATCCGAACCAGCGTAAACCAAGGTTTCATATTTTTGATTATCCTGATGAGAGGGGATGACTGCCAATTGCTGTGGATATTTTTTGGCCAATTTCATGAATTCTTTGATATAGCTCTTGTCACCAGCTCCGATGATGATCAACTGGGCGCCCATGTCCATGATATTGTTCAAAGTATTCAAAATAAGATCAAAGCCTTTTTGGTAGGTGACGCGTGAAGTGGTGCAAAGCACCGGCACATCTTGATCTACCTTGAGGCCAAATAATTTTTGAATGTGCTCTTTGTTTACTTTTTTGCGCTGAATTTTTTTATGGTCATAATTTACTACCAAATTATGGTCATTGATCGGATTGTACTCCTTGTAGTCAATGCCGTTGACTATACCAAAGAGACGATCTTGGCGATGACGTAAAATACGATGCAAATCCTGACCAAAACTTGGTTTTAATATTTCTTCGGCGTAGGTCTCTGAGACGGTGTTTACTATATCTGAATAAACAATTGCCCTCTTGGCAAAGTTGATGTATTCAATGCTTTTCTCGTGAAAAAGTGGCAAGGATTTTGTACCTTTGTCACGCTTCTCGACTGGCACTTCCCACCAATTGTGACCAAGCTGAAAAACTAGATTGTGAATAGTATAGACAGTGGCGGCTTTGGCCAGAGTCTGACTGGCTTTGAATCTATTTTGCCTCAAATATGGTATCAAGCCTGTGTGCCAATCGTGGCAATGGATGATATCAGCTTCAAATTTTAACAGAGAAATAAGCTTGAGAGCAGCAATATCAAAGAGGTAAAACCGAGCATTTTCATGCTGTGAGCCATAGAGCTTTTTGTGACGAGAAAAATATTTTTCGTTGCCAATAAAATAAACTTTTAGGCCAGGTAAAAGCTCGGCGCGATAATAGCTAACTGACTCTTCATTTTTAGCGTCAATTTTTATTTTGACATCACTAAAAATCTGCTGAATATGAAACTTTTCTGCTTGAATCACCTGGGAATAAAACGGAGTAATAATAATCACCTCATGTCCCAGTCGATGCAAGGCCTTGGGCAGGGACCTAGAGACATCACCCAAACCACCGGTCTTGGAGTAGGGATGCACCTCCGAAGAAATAGAAACTATTTTTAATTTTTTCATTATTTCTTGAGTAGAATATTAAATGATGCCCCAGCAATGGCAATGGCCAAAGCATCAGCCGCGTCATCGGGCTGTGGCACCGCCGATAATTGCAATAAATTTTTGACCATCAAACCTACTTGACGCTTGCTAGCTTGGCCGCTAGAGGCTATGGCTTGCTTGATCTGTAAAGGCGTCAGCTCTAGTAGGGTTTTGCCCTGCTGGGCAATCGCCAGCAAAACAACTCCCCTCGCCTGAGACACATCCATGGCTGTCTTGGTATTTTTGGCAAAAAATAATTTTTCTACTACCACCAGATCTGGCTGATATTCAGCGATCAGACCACTGACTTCCTTGTATACTTCTAGTAATCTGGCGGAAAAAGTTTTTTCCGGCCTAGTCTTGATACTACCACATAGTAAATATTGGAACTTGTTGTCCTGCCGACAAATAAGGCCAAAGCCAGTATCGGCTAGCCCTGGATCAAAACCTAAAATGGTTAGTTGTTTGGCCATGTTTATATATCAGCATTGAGATGGATATTGTTGACATCGTCCATCTCATCTAATTCGTCTAATAATTTTATCAGTTTTTCACTATCACTGATGTTTACTTTATTTTTAGCAATATAAACTATCTCCGAGGCACTGACTTCAAAACCCAAATCTTGCAGACTATTTTTTATTTTTTCCAAATCATTGATTTCCGTAATCAGTCTCACCGGCTCATCATTGATGATGTCCACTACTCCCAGCTCAATAGCTTGTAGCTCTTCTTTTTCATTGAGAGAGTTTTTCTTCAGGGTGATTTCTCCCCTGATATCAAACATCCACAAGACACTACCACTGCCTGCGAGACTACCATCGTATTTGGCCAAAGTATGCTTGAGATTGGCGACTGTGCGATTTTTGTTGTCAGTGATAGACTCGATCAAAATAGCCACTCCCTCAGGACCATAAGCTTCGTATAATAAATTTTCAATATTATTTTCTCCGCTGACACCGCTAGCTCTTTTGACCGCTCGCTCGATATTGTCTTTGGGCATATTAAAATCTCTGGCCTTATCGATAGCAATGCGCAATTTAAAATTGGTTTCTGGATCAGCGCCATTGCGTGCAGCAATGGTGATATTTTTGGAAAGCTTGGTAAAAAGATTGCCACGCTTAGCATCGACAGCGGCCTTGGCTCGCTTGGTTGTCGCCCATTTGGAATGTCCACTCATAATAAAATATAGTCTTAATTTATGTAGGTATCTTAACAATATTAAAGCAAAAAATCAACCACTTTTACTTGTGCCCTTGACTTCATTTTTGAATAATAATAAACTAAAAGCAGTTATAGATTCTTTCCTTCTGCTGGAGCCAAACACGACTCCAAAACCCCATATCTCCGCGCCCATGCCTGGCGGAGATATTTTTGTTTTTCTTTCTTTATTGTTTATTACTTTTCTGCTAAAATTGACCCATGATAAAAGAGCAAAAATGGTTAAATTTTAAAAAATCCTTTTTTCGCTTTAAAATTGATTATTTCTTGCTTTTTTTGTTTTTGGCTACTTATTATAGCTTTATCCAGTGGAACAACTACATTGGCGATCCTGATGGCTTCTACCACGCCAAGATGGCCGTCTTCTTGCGGGAGGGTACATTGCTAAGACAATTACCCTGGATGCAGTATAGCTCTATCGGTCAACATTTTACTGACCACCAATTACTCTACCATCTGTTTTTGGTGCCCTTTACCTATATCAAAGATCCTCTGATTGGCGTCAAGGTCAGTGCTGTTGTTTTTTCTAGCCTGATGGGTTTGAGTTTTTATTGGCTCTTCAAAAAATTAAAGATTGTCTGGCCTTGGCTCTGGGTTTTTTTGCTTATTAGCCTGGCTGACCTAAATTTTAGAATATCATTGATCAAGGTCAACAGTTGGTCTTTGATCTTTATCTGTCTCTTAATCTACGGCCTTTACCATCGAAAATCTTGGCTGACTTTTGCGGTGAGCTTTTTCTTTGTCTGGCTCTATGGCGGCTGGCCCATTGCCATCCTCATTGGCTCGATATTTTGGCTGACTAGCAAGGTCTACGATCATGTTCATCACAAAAAAATCAAACTATTCCACAAAAAATTAGTAATTACCTGGGAAGAAAAAAACAAATTTATTGCTGAGCCAAAAATTTTACTCTTTTTGCTAGGAGGGCTAGTATCTGGCGTTGTGCTCAACCCCTATTTCCCCCACAATATAAAATTTTACTACGAACAATTCTTTTTGATAGGCGTCATCAACTATGGCTATCTTTTTCCGGTTGGTGCTGAGTGGTACAGCTCTTCGCCAATGCAGGTCGTGTCTTCTGGCTCACATTTTTTCGCTCTGGCCATCATTGCTTTTGTGATTTTATTTTTTAACCATAAAAAAATCAGCCACTTTAGCTGGTTTAGTGGTCTGCTGGCTGTCCTTTTTTTCTTTTTGACTATCAAATCGCGCCGTTTTATCGAATACTACCTACCATTTTTATTATTTTTTACAGCCAGTGCTTGGACTGATGTTATCAAAAGGGTCGGCTTCAAAACTATCAGCAAATACCTCAAATCTCTAGTCTCTTGGCAAAAAATACACCTCGGTCTTTGCCTGGCTATTTTTTGCATTATCCTACTGCCCAATATATATAAAAAAATATTGGAAACCAAAATACCAGATAGGACCCCGATCGATCAATACAAAAATGTCAGTCTGTGGCTCAAAAATAATACCAGCCCCAAAAGCATAGTCCTCAACACCAACTGGAGCGAGTGGCCAATGCTGTTTTATTATAACGACCAAAATTACTATGCTATTGGCT
The DNA here is from genome assembly GCA_964443785.1 of uncultured Gammaproteobacteria bacterium. Classification (GTDB taxonomy): domain Bacteria; phylum Patescibacteriota; class Patescibacteriia; order UBA1558; family GWA2-36-10; genus CALMZN01. The sequence goes on along the minus strand of CAYUER010000016.1, from coordinate 6,139 downwards.
TGGATTTTTCTTTTATGTATTTTTTTGATCCCGCCCTACAAGCAAAATACCTAGATCTGACCACTGGTAAACTAGAACAAAGCCTATCCCGCGAAATAGCTGAAAATTTTAAGGCCGAATATATACTCCTAGAAAAAAATACTCACACAAAACTCAATGAAAACCTCAAAAATGACCCAAACATCTTGCTGGTCTATGAGGATAAAAATTTTATAGTTTACCAAATAATTTATTAATCATGGATCTCGTAGAAAAAACTCACAATAACAAAAGGCACCCCTGGGAATTATCGCGCAGCTACTCAGTTTTAAAATTGCTAGACAAAAATCCGCGTCACACCGTCTATGCTGATATTGGGTCTGGTGATCAATTTTTTATCTCCCAACTAAAAAAACTGACCAGTCAAAAAATCTATGCCGTAGATATTGCCTACTCCGATGAGATGGTAGAAAAGAATGGCGTGATTAGCTTGCAAAACATATCTGCCCTAGAGGACAAAAGTATTGACTATCTGATTGTCATGGACCTCTTGGAGCACGTCGACAATGACGAAGAACTATTAGCTGAAATGCATCGTAAATTAAAAAAAGATGGTCGTATATTAATCACTGTCCCGGCCATGCAATTTCTCTTTTCTTCGCACGATGTCTTTCTCAAACATTATCGTCGCTATAGCCGCAAACAAATAAGCCAAAAAATAAAAAAGGACTTTGTTCTAGAAAAATCCTTTTATTTTTATAGCTCTCTTTTATTATTGAGAATACTTTTGCTGGGCTTCGAAGCTATCAGTAAAATCAAGAAAAAAAATGTAGGTGTTGGCTTGTGGAAATACGAAGAAAAAAATTTACTTACTCGTTTCTTTTTTTTCTTACTAAATGTGGACTTTGGGCTTTGTAAAACGAGTACGCGGCTAGGCATCTATTTGCCCGGCCTATCGCTTCTCGCAATAGCTAGAAAAAAATATTAATCAGATAGGCTACTGTAAAATTGTTTTGGGAAAGACAATTGATCTTTTCAGTAGAAAATCTATATTACCCCTATCACCCAAAATATTTTTTCCCTGATAATGATAAAGTTCAAAGGAGTCTACTTCTTTGCTCAAATAATAGTAAATAGTTATTGATTGACCATCCTGCTTTCTAGCCAAAGAATAGAGTCCGTAGTCAAACGGCATTTCCCAAAAATAATCTTGTTGATAAAACCTAATCAAAAAATAATTAGAATTTAGATTGTTATAGGAAACTTTAAGAATATTTTGATTGTTTACTTTTTCTAATGACCAACCCTTGATCGGGCTACTGCCATTCTGATCGGTGACTTGATATTCAAAATACGGTAATGTTGTATTGTCGCTTATTTTTTTATTTTTCCACAAATAAAGATTATCTTGCGCATAAACTAAATTGTAGTCGGCTAATGTTTTCTCCCAATTATCAGGCATGGCAAATGGATCCCCTCGCTCCCAATAATAGGCAGCATTACGACCATTGATAGTGGCTAAGAAATGATTCATGTTAATAACTATATAATCAACTGGTGGCAAAATAAAATCCCTCTCTGCAAATGGTGACTTGCCATGATATGTAGAATCAATGGTGTAAATATTGGTACGAAGACTAAACTGTGGTAATAAAGAATGATCAACAGCCATAGATGCGTCGGTTGGAATTTGATCTATAATTTTTGTTTCTTGATAATTTTTTGGGTATTTAATCATTAGTGTGTTAATAACGGGCGATATAAAAATAAAAAAGAAAACCTGAGATAGGATAAAAATTATTAAAAAAAAGTTTTTATGCCCATGAATTATTTTAGTAAATATACTTGAATGACTATTAATAATTGCCCAAATTCCAAAAATATAGGCTAAGAAAAATCCAGGCAACAGGGGCATAACATAGTGCATATATATATGATTCCCCCCTATACCACCAGCTGTCATAATATACTGGATAACCACAAAAAATGATATCAATAAATATTTTTTAGCAAATAGGGGGATAAATAAAAAAATTAAAAATAAATAAGCAATAACAAAAATATTTCTAAGGCTAAATATATGAGCAACAACTTGCAATGGATGTTTTAGCCAAATTAAAATAATATCAACAAAATTATCGCCACCAAGCCAATTATAATAAATCGTAAATTTATAACTATCTGCTGGTGAAAAATTTTTTACTAAAAAAATTGCTAAAATAAAATAAAGTAAAGAAAAAATAATAATAAAATATTGTAACTTAAATTTTCTTTCTGCCAGACAAAATAAACCAAAGCTCAAAAATAACAAAGCTGCATCTTCTCTGGTGGCAAGGGTCAACAAAAAAAATAAAACAAAAGACCAAGTATTTTTTTGCTGGTAAAAATAAAAAGCCCAAAAAAAGAAAAAAATCATTATATGAAACATGTGAAATTCATATAATACCTGGCGATGAACGAGCGGATTACTGAGCCACAAAAATGATGCTAAGTAGGCAAAAATATTGCTCCCTGAATTTTTTTTGACTATTTTATACAGTGGCCAAGCACATAGGGAGGTAAAAATAACCTGAATAACTAGTAAAGTTATGGCTGATGGTTTTATGGCATATAGTGGCAACAATAAAACCAAGGCCGGTGAAAAATGGTCAGCTAGATAATTATTTAAAGTAATAGTTCCCTCAAACCAACGACCGCGTATTGTGTTCCAAAAAATTTGATTAAATATAGCCAAATCCGCATTATTATAATCAAAATACTAATATCTTTTGGCTGCTAGAGCAACGAACAATACTATAAAAACCACAATACTCATCCATAGATATCGCTGGCTATGTTTAGTGATATTCTTTTTAATTTTATTAATCAATATCCTCATTATTTTTCACATACAAAGACATGCAATTCAAATAATCTTGGGGGGCGGATGAATCAATTATTATTTTTTCAATTTCATGATAATTTGTATTAGTCCATTTACAACTAGCAATAACCGCACCGGCGCTTACCTGATCATCTGAATTGATGAGTGGCAAAATATTATTATTTGGTAAATAATACTGTAGTGCAAAATAATTATGACGCCAATAGGTATAATTATAATCATATTTTCCATGTTCTGCTTCCGTGATATGAGACAACTCATAAACTACGGTATCAATATTATTATCTTTTATTGTCTTGGCAATTTTTTTAATAAATATACTATCACTCAATTTACTACCAACACTGGGGGCATAATATAAACCTGGATTGAAAAGTAATGTGATGGCTAATAATATAATTTTTTTATTAATACCCCCTAATTTAAAAAAGGCGAATAAAATAATAGGTGTTAAAAAGACTAAAAAACATAAAGATGGCCAGGGCACGTTGGTAAACATAATAGATGCAAGACTGATAATATTAATGACGCCATAATTATAATGATCTAGGTTTCTGCTGATAAAAAAATACAAAAATATATAAACTGAAAAATAAAGCAACAAAAATAAAAACGCTTGCAACCGCGAAATCTTTGACCATTTTGCAAGACCGATGGCTATTAGTAATGGTAAAAAAACTTCATTATAGCGACCATAAAAAAAATGATCAAATCTAAAGTCGCCAATTTCATTGGCCACGACCGTTACTAAACTAGAGCTTAAGAATATAGCTAATATTAAAATACTAGCAAATAAAATAAAGTGATCTTTGCTGGTTTTTAAGGTCTGTGAAAATAAAAAAATCCTTACTTTTTTGATCAAATAAAGCCACGCCCAGACCACTAAACCGGCGCTGGCAATTACTAAATAAATAGACTGACCCAAAATTGACGAAAAAAATAAAAGAAAATTATCAACTCTAACTACATCAATAAGTGATTGTAGGGCTGAATATTTTTCCGCTCTGATCCAAAAATTTTGCATTAAATACCCATTCAAAAAATTAACCAAAATGGCACTCAGTATTATTAGGCTTGCCCCAAAAAGCAGCGCCATCTTTTTTCTATAAAAATATAAAACTAATAAATAAATAATTGAGCACACAACCACCACTAAACCCCTATAGTGAGTAGCATAAATTAGACTGACTACTATAGAGAACCAAAGTGCTCGCCAATAATTTATTTTTTCTAATAATAAATAAAATAATAATAATGCTAGGTGAAATAGCGGTATAAATAAATTTTCTGACACGGCTGAATAGGTGCGGATAAAAACTCCTGGTAAAAAATTGACTAAAAATGCTATATATAACGATAAGCGCTTATCTTGTCTAAAAATTTTGGTCAATATTAAAAATAATATTATATACAAACTACTAATATATAAAGAATTTAACAGTACGATAAATCTATAGGCGTTCTCTAAATTTTGAAACAGTAAAAAACTTGGGGCAATAAAAAAGCCATAGGCAAAATGAGCATATGGCTCTTGTAAAAAAATGGCGTGGGGCAAACCGGCAAAATATCTAGCATGTGCCAGGTAGATAAATTCATCGGGCACGAGCCAGGGGGATACTATTTTTTGCGCTAATAACAAATGAATAGCTACTAAAATAAAATAAGGGCCAATCAAAATTTTCATCTCCTTTGAAAATTGAATTTTTTTTATAATAACCTTTATTTCTGCCATAAAACAATTAAAAAATACTAAATTTTAGTCAAGTATATTATAAAACTACTTTATAGTATATAATAAATATTATAAATAAGCTAACTAATTTTAACCATCTAACCCAATCTTAAAATATGCCGGAGAAAAAAGAAGACTTTCAAAAAAAATATACAAAAAGTAACCAGCTGGAAAGAATAATTATTAGCAATTTTTATAAATCTCTAGCGCAGATTAGCGCCCACTTGCAAGTCAAAAGCATCCTCGAGCTAGGATCTGGCCATGGATATTCGACGCAATATATCAAAAAATACTTCCCACACTCTTTGATAGAGGGCTCTGACCTTGACCCAACTCTACTAATTGATGCTCAAAAAATTAATCAAGGTATAATATTTTCTGAGCAGTCAGTATACAACATAAAAAAGCCAAACAATAGTTTTGATCTAATAATCTGCTTAGAAGTTTTGGAGCATTTAGAAAACCCCACAAAAGCCTTAGAAGAAATACATAGAGTTTCTAGTAACTACTGCATATTGAGCGTGCCAAATGAGCCTTTGTGGAGAATGCTAAATATACTCAGGGGTTCGTATTGGTCGTCTCTAGGTAATACACCTGGGCACATAAACCATTGGTCACCAAAAAAATTTATAAAATTAGTTGATCGGTATTTCGAGATCGCAGAATACAAGAAACCCATGCCATGGACAATTGTACTTGGGCGCAAAAAATAATCTTTTGTTGTTATTTTTTATCCTGACGAATGCGCTCCTCGAGATTATATAGGCGCCAATCTATTTTCTCTAACAATTTTCTGTTGACGGCAATCAAGTCAGCTAAAAAACCCATGACCAAAAGCAAAAACGCTGCACTAAATAAAATAGAAGCAAATATCAAAGATTGTATGTGACCGTAACCGTTGCCGTAAAAATAAAACCATAAAAATCTAGCGCTAATTAACAATGCTCCAAAAAATAAAATCAAGGCAAAGCTGACAAAAAAACGAAAAGGTCTATAAATAACAAAAATTCTTACTATAGTGACTATCGATTTTTTGATATAACCAAAAATACTATTAAAAAGACGGGATGGTCGCAGATAAGCATTAGTGTTGATTGGCACTGATTTTATAACCATACCTTTTTGACCAGCCTGAATAATTGTTTCTAGTGTATAAGTATAGTTACTAAAAACATTTAGTTGCATAGCCGCCTCTTTGGTCATGGCCCTAAATCCACTGGTGGCATCTGTCACAGCTGTATGACTAGCTTGCCTTACTACCCAACTGCCAAGTTTTTGTAATATTTTTTTAATTTTTGAAAAATGTTTAATCTCTTGAATTGGTCTAGAGCCGATAACAATGTCAGCTTCTTTATTTAAAATAGGGGCTAAAATTTTTGGTATATCGTTGGCAGAGTACTGATTATCTGCATCGGTATTCAAGATGATATCTGCTCCAGCTTTGACGCAAGCATCTAGACCAGCCATAAAACCCCTAGCCAAGCCCTGATGCCCAGAAAGAGAAACAATGTGGTCCACTCCATGATTCTTGGCAATTGAGACTG
>CAYUER010000015.1:18656-21165 GCA_964443785.1 uncultured Gammaproteobacteria bacterium | reverse complement strand
GCTAGTCAGGCCAAAGTACTGGCTATAGCCTTAGAAAAATACTACGCCATTTATCGCTCTTATCCCGATCTTGATAAATTGACTTTGGATAAGCTTAAGATTATTTCGGAAAAAGGTGTAAATAAAGATGGTAATCAGATATTTTATCGCAATACTGTAGCCTGGCCAGAGCACGCTACCTTGGCTATCCAGAGCGATGACTATCAGCTTGATTTTACGGTTTATAATTCTTGGCCAGCTTGGGGCGTGACCAAGTCCAAAGGTGGTCGTTGTCGTTTTATGCAGGCAGCCAAATTTGTTTGTGCTGATTGGGCGAAGTAGCCATCTAAGCAAGGTGTTTGAACCCCCTAAATCCCCCTTAACAGGGGGACTTTTAATAATCTTCCCCTGTCAAGGGGAGCTTGGAGGGGTTATGCTAGTCATTGTAAATATGTTATAATAAAGCTATATGATTATAGCTTTTGTTTTTATTTTTGGTCTATTTTTAGGTAGTTTTCTCAATGTGGTGATTTTTCGCCTGCATCGTCAGGAGACCTTTATTCATGGCCGCTCCAAGTGTCTTTTTTGCCACCACCAGCTCCATGCTCATGACCTAGTGCCAGTTTTTAGCTATCTTTATTTGCGGGGAAAATGCCGTTATTGCAGGCATAAATTTTCTTTCCAGTATCCCTTGGTAGAGCTGGCTACAGCTTTGAGCTTGCTTTTGATTTTTATCAAAGTCATGCCAGCCGATATTTATCAGGCTACTTTTCTGCAGTGGTTGACCTTGTTCAATTGGTGGATTGCAGCCGCTTTTTTGCTCTTGATTTTTGTCTATGATTTCAAATATTATCTAGTAGCGGATGCGGTTGTTTTGCCAGCGGCCGCTATTGCCTTTGTCTTGAATTTATTTTTAGGTATGGACATTTGGCGACTCTTACTAGCTTGTGCAGTGGGCGCTGGTTTTTTTCTTTTGCAGTTTGTCGTCTCACAGGGTCGCTGGATTGGTGGAGGTGATATCCGGATTGGCTTGTTTATGGGAGCCTTGCTAGGCTGGCCGCAAGTTTTGTTGGCTTTGGTCTTGGCCTATACACTGGGTAGCGTGATCAGTATTTTTTTGATTGCCAGTCGCAAAAAGCAGTGGACCGATCGCGTCCCCTTTGGTACTTTTTTGACTATTGCTACTTTTGCTAGTTTGCTCTATGGGCAGGAGATTGTGCGTTGGTATTTTAATTTGTTTTCTTTTTATTGATATGCTAGTAAATAAAAATTCAGGTATTTTTCTAAAGGGATTTACCCAGTTAGAAAAATTAATTAATAATATATTAGCAGTGAAAATAGGTAAGGTTAATAAAAAATTACTTTATTTGAAGCAGAAAAATTCTAGTGTTTTTCTAACTGGGTTTACTTTGATCGAGGTATTGATAGTGATTGCCATCATTGCTGTCTTGTCTGTTTATTATGTGATCAATTTGCGTCCCAATACCATTGAGCTACTCAAGATGGATACCAACAGATTAGCTGCTGATATACGCTATATCCGCAGTATGACTACCAGTAGAGCTACTTATAATGGGGTTTTTCCGGAGGATGGCTATGGTATTCTTTTCAAAAATGGCAATGGCACTACTGTGTCTAGTTATTATATTGTCTTTGCTGGCAGTGTCAGCAACGAGATAAAAAGAGTGACTTTGTCTAAGCCAGCTTTTCGCCTAGTCGATCCCAATAGCAATCTTGCCAGAGTTTCTGCTATTAGTGATACTACCACCAAGACATTTTCCTTTACTAGTGAAAATACGGTCCAGTCTTCTGGTCTGGAGCTCAGCGCTGATGGTGATTATCAGCTAGAAATTTATTATGGCTTTAATCAAGAAGGTGCAGAGTATTATTATTTATCACGCTTGGATATTGGTCGCAGGACAGCTGATAATTTTGTGTGGAGCAATTTAGCAATCAATTATGCCATTCATGGCGTGGCTTGTGGCAATGGCATAGTAGAGACAGGGGAGTCTTGTGAGAGGTTTGCTGAAGATGGTACTACTATTGTAAATGCCAATTGTTTTCCCGATGGCTTTTTGGTAGGGGGTGTGGCTATGGGGTGCAAATCTAATTCCTGCGGAGACGGTGTCATTGCTGGTACAGAGACATGTGAGAGAGGTGTGGGCGCAACGGGCGGTTTATATTATGAAAATAGGTGCGCTAATGTTCCGCATTATAACTGGTGCTACACTTGTAGCGCTTCGAATACAGGTATTTGCAGGGATATGAGCGGGGCAAGTGTCGGTTGTTGTCTTGCTAACGCCAATGCAGGCACCTGTACTGATTGTCAGTGGAATAGCGCTGTTTGTTTTCGAGAGCCAAGGATATGTCCAATTTTAGAATAAGCGTCCTAGGGTATTGAGGAATCGGGATTCTCTAAGCGGCTTTACCGAGCTAGAAAAATTAATGAATAATATTTTGATCATAAAAATGGGCAGAGTTAATCAAAAATTACTTTATTTGAAGCAGAAAAATTCCAGTGATTCTCTAA